>JAGLRO010000111.1 GCA_023136245.1 Candidatus Heimdallarchaeota archaeon | reverse complement strand
AATGAGTAACAGCTTCATTCCAATAACTCTCTTGACCTCCAGAATCAATAACTAAGCTGGATTTTTCTTCATCTATATACTGACGTTGGTAGTGTACAGTTGCCATGTAATCTACCATGTCTTCAGGAGATTTATTGAAGAAAACTACATCTTTTATTGCAGTTTTTCCAGCAGCTTGGAGTCCCATCATAAGTATTTTATCCTCTATTGCTGGAGCATCTTCGGTTTTACCATACAGTTCATCAAAGAGATAAGACATTGTTTAACCCCTACAATCGTTATGACAGATGTTTATGAATATAGTGATAAAATCTAAATATCAATATATCGATAATGACGGGAAAAAGAAGAAGATTAGTTATTATTCAGTTATTTTTCTTATTATTATCCAGGGGAACCTCTATCTTTTGAGCAGTTAGCATTATAACCACAGATTGCTTTCTTATGATTTCAATTAATTCTTCCACTTCTTTCAATGGTTTTTTGTCTTTGAGAGCAGAAGCAAGCTTATCGATATCATCATACATAAATTCCTGATAATTAAGTAGAAGATTACCATATTCAGAGTCAGCTAAAACAATAAGAGAAAGATTCTCAAAACCTCCACGAGCCATCTTGTTTTCAAGTTGAACACCATGAATGAAACCAATCATCTTTTCACCAGGAAGTCTAATAGATCCAGTTCTTCTTTCTTGAGTATGTTCCTCAAAACCTAATGAAGAATATGCTTGATCTGAAATCTTCAATAAGAAATTCTCAATGCCTATTCGCATTCTGTTTGTATATCTTCCTACCTGAAGCGAATGATTGGTTACAACTGGTATTGGTCCTTTCTTTTGATCAAAAATTGTAAGTATAACTCCTGGAGACATTATTGAAAAATTCATAGCTATCTCTTCATCAGTTATTTGATTCATTACTTGTTCGAAAGGTTTGGGTCTGGTAATTTTATAAACAACATAAGAAACTATGATCATTGCTAGAACACTGACTACAATAATAATGATCAAGATATTCGTCGGAATACCTTCAATAGGAGGGAGGATAGTTTCTACAATCTCTTCTAGTTCGAAATCCGCAAAATCATAAATTTTGTTACCTGTGAAATTTGCATATATTACAATGTAATCTATTTCTTCAACCATCAAGTAAGTTATTGTTGCTTCTCCTGCTGCAGTTATATATTCACTTTGAGTATAAATGTCACTAGCATTTGTTGGCAATGCATAAACTTCTGAAACGTTTTGCTGATAAAAAATGAATATGTAAAAATTAATTGTTATATCTTCATTTATTTCTCTCACGACAGTTCCATTAGTATAAGTTAAAGATGCTTTAATTGTCACGGGTGTGTCAATTAGAATTGTCGAATTTGAAACAGTTATAACAAGATTAAGTGGGATGGGAATCAGCTCAATTTGAATTATGCTAGAATCAATAATTGTGTCATAGTACAGAGATGATTCTGCATAGATTTCAAATGTATAATCTCCCTTTTCATCTATGAAATCCGCAATTATGATGAGAACTTCTGCTATAGATGTGTTACTATTATAAGTGAAAGACATGGATGTTCCATTCACAGTTATTGTTATGATATCTTGAGCTGTTAGATTCAAATCATCATTTAATTTCAGACTTAATGTGAGATTCTGGTCATAATATAATGAGTCTTTATCACTCTCTAAAAGAATTAAGTTTCCTTCTTTTTTGTTTATTGTGAAAGCTATAGATATCGACTGATTATGATCATTAAATTGCCAAACGTAAAAAATCACTTCAGCTTCATCACTGAGAAGTGTAACATCAAAGACGGTGATAGTTATTTCATAGGTTATATTATCTATTTGGTTAGGAGATGCAACGCTTAGATTATAGAGAGGATCAATTTCCCAGATTATTGTAAGATTATTCAATGGTAGCCCTGTAAGACTATCTGATACATTAAAAGTGAAACTGAAACTTTCTTTGTAAATTATTGTTGTGTGATAATCTTCTGTGAAATCTACAGGATCAATAAAGGTGACATTTATATCATCAACTTTGAATAAATAGATTACATTTTTTATATTTGGATATTGATATTCTCCAGTATCATCATACATAGTAATTGTTAGGTTGTGCTCTCCGTCCATGGTTGGAACAAATATAATCCATGGTAAAGGATCAGTACCATTTGTTAGAATTGTATATAACTCATCATTCCCATCCCAGTAGTATTCAATATAGTCTATATCTGGATTTTGAGTATCATTATATTCTATAGATGTATTTCCTTTTACATAGAAGAATAAACTTGCATGTTCATCCCATCCAGATTCCTCATTATATATATAGAATGAATCTTCTGGGTCAGAATAATCGAGACTAAAGTTAAAATAATATGTTCGAATATTCCCAACAATGTCTTCGAGTTCAAAAGATAGACTTGCAGTTGTTTTACTTTGAATTTCATATAAGAAAAGTAGCTCTATTAAAGTATTTACTTCAAAATACCCGACGGCATCAGGATAGGAATTGTAAGTAGCACCTATGATATCCCATTGATAATCCACTCTGTCGATTGTATTCATTGATAAATCGCTAGCATTGAATCTCAAGGGTGTAAACTCATTAATCTCTGATGTAACGTTAAATGGAAATTGAAGTGTCATCTCAGGCGCTGAATTATCAAGTATGAGATTAAAAATGTTTAAACCTGTGTTTCCCAAAGAATCATTTGCTCTTATTGTTACAGTTATTGATCCTTCAAAAAAACCAAGAGTGAACGTGTCAATAAAACTTTGATAAGGCAATCCATTGATGGAAGAATAAGTGTAAAAAGTAGGATCTGGTTCAGTAATAGTAACAATAACAAGTGCATCTGCAGGGACGTACTTATTTCCATCAATATGAAGATAATTAACTAATTGAGGAATATCAAAATCAATATCAGGAGCAGTATTGTCGATTATCACAAAAATTTCAGTAACATTGTAATTTCCTGCAATATCTCTCACATAAATGATGACGCTGTGATTTCCATCAAAGAAGGTTACAAGAGGTAATTCAAAGGGATCAATGATACTCAGATTAAAACCATAATCTATTCTCAACCAAACTTGTAAATTGGTAGACAAGGTAAAATTATCAGTTATAATAAAATTAAGAGTTGTTATTCCTTTATATCTGACATTACTAAAATCATAAACAGTGGTATCAAACTTTGGAGCTTCTTGATCTAGTATAAATATAAAAACGAATGTTTCAGGGTTATGAGATAAATCTCCAGTTAGGATTGTTAGAATATGTTCACCTAGTTGAGAGGGAAGAGCATAACTACCATTTAGAGTTAAAATTGATGTTCCATCCCAAGAAGCATTACTCTTATCCAGTAGATCTCCATTGTCCCATTGAAATTTGATTGTATTATTCGAGGAAGTTACGGTTAATTTCACTGTTTCTCCTCCCAGATAATAAGATTCATTTATCATCTCATAAAGTTCAACATTTAAAATTGTAGGATCAGTTGCAAATCTATATAATTTCGATGCACTATTTCCTAATGTATCATTTGCTTGGATTCTCAAAATGTGAAAACCAAAAGGTTCTGGAAGGTAGGTTCTATAAATATTACCTATTAATGGATTCAATGGTGCAAATGCATCAGAATCCCAACGAAATTCAACTACATCCACTCCTGTAGAATCATTAATCTCAACATTAATTGATTTACCGGGAGCTTGAAATGTATCATTAGTTGGAGATAGTAATGTAATTGAAGGAGGAATTGAATCAAATGTGAAATAGTATAATACAGATTCTGTTGTGTAGAAATCTGTTGTGTAGATTGTTATATTATGATCTCCTTCAAAATCTGGAACTGTGACATCATGTGGTCCTGGAAGCGGAAACTGCGTACCATTTAAATCCCATTCATACGTAACTGAAGTAACGTCATAAATTTCAAAATCTAAAATATAACCTCCTGAGAGTCTGCTTCCATTTGAAAAATCTTTCAGTTCCACATTAGTTATAGATGCGTCATATCCTATTTGAAACCACTCTATAGATTTACTATCATATACTGGATCATTAGCTTGGACTTCCAGATAATTCCACCCATGAGCTGTTGGGAGTAATGTCCAAGTACTGTTGTCAAAGATTGTCCAACTCCCACTATTCCATCTGAATTTACTGTTAGAATTATCTGTAACATCAATAGTGAAATTTTCTGGATTCTGAAAGGTTGTCCCATTGATAGCAGTATATACATTGATATCAGGGTATCTTTTCTCTGTCATATAAAGTTGAACACCCAAAGTTCGAGATACTCCAATTAAGCCATAGCTACTAGAATAGATACCGTCTACAATATTCCAATTAATAGAACCAGATCTTTGGATTTGAAGTGTCATATGCTCATCTGAGCTAAGAGTTGTGTTACTCATTTTGGCTTCATATGTAATTTTAAGTCTATCTCCTGCTGGTATAGTATAATCAGAATCTAATGTCATATTTATATCAAAATTATAGAAGTACGTATAAGGTGGTAATCCCAAGTCTGCAGCTTTTGGCACTAAAAATTCTACATCCTTTATTTGAGTATTTACATGACTGGTACTATTATGATGCCACAAAGTTATATTTAACGTAACATCTCTGTCATCTGAATATGGTAGATTTCCATCAAAATCTCTATGCAAGTTAACCAAATAATGAACATTGCCTTGTATATCGGTTTCATACTGAAACTCAGGACTGAATACTATTGATTGATAGGGATTTCCAATGTAGTCTTCACCCAGATAATAAATGTCAGCTCCAGGAGGAGGATTGACAGTTCCTGAGAGACGTCCCCAAACATATCTAGATTGTTCAGTTAAAGAAGCATTTTGCCCAGGTATATCATTATAGTTAACTAGTTCATAACCTGGACCATCAGCATCGAGTGATCCTGTAAAAGTATTATAAGCAAAAAATGCTTGCTTCTTGAAAATCCCGGGTATTTGATCAAATCCAATTCTTGTTATTGTAGGTGAATCCTCACCTCTATTATCTATTCTATCTATTGAATCAAAAATATCATTGCTTACATAATCTGAGAAATTACTTTCATTTGTGGAAAGATCATGATAAAAAAACGAATTTACAATTAGCATACAAATTATTAATGTATTGAATTTTGATGATTTATACCCCATTTCGAATTACCTTATAGTTTCTTAAATATTTGATTATCACAAGTATGAATGTAAGTTATCTCAATTTATTATTTTAACAATATGTATTCATCTAATAAAGATTCTTTATCTTGCAATCTCTTCATAATCTTTCCATCTCATGCTATATATTTCTAAATACAGAAGAAAATGATGGAAAACCTTCAAACAATCGATTGTTCATTCGCCATCTGACTCTGAACGAGTTTTTCTATCTCAAATGCATGAAAGAATGTTTGTGAGACATTGTCCTGTAAATCTCCAATACCTGTTCTTGTTAGATTAGAAATCTTAGATGAGTAGATTCTATTATGACCTATATTGTACCCCAATTTATCCTCAATTGTTTTTATAATGAACTCTTTACCACCCTCAATCATTGAATCATTTATCGAAGTTGAAATCGAATGATCTAGATGTGTTCCCAGTAAAATGATACTTGTGTAATCTGAAATTAGTTCGTGGTCGATTGCTTTATTCAACCAATATTCAAGATTCTGGAACGTTCTAATATCACTTAAGCTATATGTTAGAATTAAAGTGATTATGTCATTGATACTCCTAACATTAAGATACATATCAATAGCATCTTCAAAAGCCAATCCTTCTCCAGCTTCACCCTTACCTCTTTGACCTGGTAGGATAAAAAGTTGAGAGCTTATCGTAACTTTGTATTTTTCAATGTTTGAATAAAGTATGAAATAATCAAATTCTAGATTTACCGATTTTGATAAATTATTGCATTGTGCATCATAAAAAGCACCTTTTCTGTAACTTGCAAGATTTAATGCTGTATGTGTTTTTCCAACCATCCCGTCACCAATGAATACAATTCCACCTGTGCAAATTATATCTGTCTCACGACAAATGAGTAGTTTATCAATTGGATTGTTAGTGTTCACAAATTTGACCTCTGATGGTTGGTTCCCAGTTTAAAATACATCTCTGAAATTATAAAATTATTCGTAAATGCAACTATGAAATTTTATAAGAATTTCTTACCTAATAGTAGGTTTGTTTCCTTCTAATCAAGAATTTATAGAGTTCAATTGCAATCAAAGGGAGACTAATAGCGACAATTAATATCAACCAATCCAAACCACTCAAAGGCATAAACTGAGGAGAAAAATCTGTTCCCATAATATTTTCGATGAAAGTTTGTATAGGAGTAACGTACATAATGATGACATGTATTATGGGAACTACTATCACTAGAATGATAACAAGCCATTTCCAATCCTCTTTAAGTGACTTGAAAATTGATTTGTTTAATCTTCTCAAATTAAGAACAACGAGACTTTCTGAAATAACTAGAACTGTTACAAACATAGATCGAGCTTTAGCTTGCTGAATGACTTGAATATCTCTACTACCTAGAAATTCTGAAGGATAGGCTGGAAGATAACCCATGTAAGCTAGGAGATAAATTAGACCAGCAGAAAATGCTAGTGTAACTGCAAGAACAACTAAAGCAACAACATATTTTTTATTGAAAATCTCTTCATCATTTCGAGGTGGATATTCCATAATTTCTTCTGCTATACTATCGAAGATGAATGCAAATGGAGGAATAAGGTGAGCTGTGGAGAAAATATAAACACGCTGGAACATATTAACAATTTGGAACCCAGGAATAAATGAAGTTGAGAAATAAAGTATAGCTTCAGCAATGTTAAGAGTGATGTAAAAGAAGATCATAACACGGATTTTGTCAAATAAACCTCGACCTTCTCGAATACCAAGAACAGTACTAGTAAAACTATCATCAGAAATAACGACATCAGAAGCCTGTTTAGCGACATCTGTGCCAGTGATTCCCATGCAAATACCAACGTCAGCATTGGTCAAAGCAAGTGCATCGTTGACGCCGTCTCCAGTCATCGAAACTATCTGGTTTCTTTTTTGGTATCTATCTACTATTACTTGTTTATGTTGTGGAGATACTCTTGCAAATATCTTTGTGTTGAAGAAATCCTCTTCAGTTAATTTTTTGATTTGATTTCCTTCAACTGCTAGTTCATCTCCTTTTATTATCCCTACTTCTTTAGCAATTGCTTTTGCAGTTAGAGGTGAGTCTCCTGTAATCATTATTGGAGTAACTCCTGCTTTAAGACATTCATCAACTGCATCTTTTACACCAAATCTTGCTGGATCTTGCATACATACAAAACCATTGTAAATCATTTCTTTCTCCGCTTCCTCTCGGTCTTGATCTAGCACAGTATCCTTTTCCAAAGGTCTCACTGCTAATGAAATTACTCTATATCCTTCTGAGGCAAATTTACTAACATGCTCATTTATCTTTTCTAAATCAGGAGCCATTAAGAGCTTATAGTCTGATGGAGATCCGATGTATTTACACAAAGGTAGAATTGTTTCCGTTGCTCCTTTACAGAACAAAGAAAATCCCTTTTCATCTTGGTAAGTTCTACTCATTCTTTTAAGAGTAGAATCAAAATTAAACTCCATAATGTAACCGTATTTCTTTTTTATTTCCTTCTCAATAATCCCTGATTTGTTAAACAATGCAAGAAATGCTCCATCGGTGGGATCACCGGTGGTTTTCCACGACATCTGATAATGTGGTTCAAAAAGCTCTTCAACTATGAGATGTGCATTATTGTTAAGCATTCCTCCTACTAATAAACATTCTAATTCTGAATCTTTCGCAAAAGGAATAATCATATCAGGTATTGCATATTCTTCTGGTACTTCAACTAACTCTTCTCCAATAGGGAAAATAGCTCCTTTATTGCTATATCCTATACCTGAAACACCATAAAATTGCTTTGTATCCCAGATTTTTTGTATTGTCATCTGATTCGAAGTTATTGTCCCTGTCTTATCTGAACAAAGAACTGAACATCTTCCTAGAGTTTCAATAGCTGATAAATTCCTAATTATAACACGATCTTTTGCCATGGTAAGTACACCTGTTAAGAGAATTAAAGTTGTCAAGAGTGGTATACTTATTGGCATAATTGCCATCGATGTGGTAACAGTGTCAACTAAATCGACAAGAAAAATTTCTTCTCTCAGAGTCCCATTTACTGAATGTATGATTATCTTGTAGATTACTGATACTACAAGAAAAACTGTAACAGCTATTCCTAACCACATTGCAAGTTTGTTTACCTTTGACCTAATTGGAATCTCGTTCGAACCGATTTTTTGCAATTCAGTAGATAATTTTCCAAGCTCTGTATAAACACCAGTACTAACTATTATTGCATTTACTCTTCCTGCTTCTATGAAAGTTCCAGTATAAAGCATGTTGACTCTCTGTGATATTGGAGTTTCTTCATCAAGTATTTTCTGTGGTTTATTTGACTTTTCTACTGCATCAGATTCTCCAGTCAATGCACTCTCATTAACCAAACAATTACTAGCATAAACTATACGAGCATCCGCTGGTATTCTGTCTCCTTGATCCAGTTCCACCAAGTCACCAGGAACTAATGAAACTGCTCCAATAGTTTCTGGTAATCCATCTCTTATAACAGTTGAAGTGGGTGCTGAAAGTTTATGTAAAGCATCCAATTTGAATTGGGCACGAATCTGCTGGAATATTGTAAAAACAATATTTATTGCTATAATTGCCATCCAAAAACCTATTTGACTCCATGCGCTAGGAACCCAAATTGCTAGGATAACAAGAATTCCAGACACTATTAGATAGATGTTAATCAACCAGTTCAGAAGAGGAGCAATATAAACTTCCCATATTGTACCTTTGATTTTAGGGATTACGTTCTCCCCAAAACGTATTAGTCTTTCTTCAACGATTTCTTTTTTTATTCCAAAGCGAGAATCAGTATTTAGTTCTTCACTTACTTGCTCAATTGTTAAGCTATGAGCATGTAATTCTTTCTGAACTTCAAATTTGTCTTGCTTGGTTTTCGACCCCATTTCAGTTCGACCAAATTAATGGTAATTATTTACTATATTTATCTAGTATAAATCTTTACCGTCAAAAGAATTCTGCATTCTGAATATCCCACAACTCGTTTTGCTTATGTATGACAAATAACTTAATAAAAGAATCTTCAAAATATTCTAATAAGAAATACTGATAGAAGCATTTCGAAGTGATAACCATGAGTGAACAACCAACAGGTCCTCCAGCTGGTCCACCAAGAGGTCCAATGTTTATGAGGGATGAGTACCAAAACCTAATTGATGAATTCACAAAAGATGTCAAAGATCAATTGAAAGATGAAGTGAAAAGTCTTTTACTAATCGGTAGTGTTGTTTCAAAAGAACATATTGCAGGAGAATCAGATTGTGATTTTCTTATAATTTTAAAAGACAAAGCATCTGGTGATAAATTAAAAAAATCTATGGAGAAAATAAGTCAACTTGTACACAAATATCTAGAGGATCCACTGTATGGTTCATTACTCGATGTTGAAGTTCTGAGCGAAAATGATATTCCGAAAAAAGGAGAAAGTTCAGACTATTCATGGACAAGAACTTTAGTTGCTCAAAGGGGTAAAGCATTAATTGGAGATAACCTCTTTGCTAAAGTAGAAGTAAAGGATGAAGATGCAAAGGAATCTGCTAAAGAAATGGCTGAAAGCTTCCTTGCACAAATGGAGGAGTTAACTCAACAAAAAGATATCGATGAATATGATAAACTCTATCTTACAGCTGAAGCTGTTTTGGGTTGTGCTTGTGCATATCTCTTTTTTAATGGTGAAAGAGAGTTTTATAAAAGCTCTGCAGTAATCCTATTTGAAGACAAATATCGAGATAAAATTCGCATAGATTCTGTTCAGACAAGTCACAGACTACGATTAGCAGCAAAATCAGTTAATACTAAGAATTTTGAGGAAAGAGCATTGAAATTCTGTAAAGAAGTGATTAAAGAAATTTCCAAATAAGAGGTTAAATTATGTCTGTTAAAACAAGTATTGATATTTTGGTTGAGAGTGTTGAAAGCTCATTAATTCTTATGGTAGGAGAATCAGGGACAACAAAAGATGAGATTGCATTTAGATTTGTAGAAGATGGACTGAACAAAGGAGAGAAAATACTCGTAGTACTGTTTGCACAGTCGTGTTTCGATTATATAGACGAATTAAAAAAACAAGAGATTAATGTTAAGACGTTTTTAGAAAATGGAAAGCTAAATTTCATAGACGCTATTTCATACAGATCAGTTCCTAAGAAAAAACCAAAAAACACCATTTTCCTTGAAAATGCAAATGATCTACTAACTTTGTCTATAGAAATAAATGACATATCTCTCAAGTCTGAAAAACTGCGAATAATTTTTGATCAATTATCTTTGTTAACATTATATAACTCACCAATGCATGTTCTTAATTTTCTTCAAACCTTAGCTGCAAGAATTAGGCAAAGAAAACAAACTGCTCTATTATTACTCGATACAGGAGTTATTAATGAGCAAACAGAGAAAACAATTCACACTATTGTTGATATGCTGGTTGAAAGCAAGAGAACAGATGATCAATCAGGAACAGATCAACTGATTAGAATAAAATTCGCAAGACACAAATATGAACCTAGATGGGTTCAAGTTGTTTAGGTTGTTTTAAGGCAAGATAATGTTGTTCTTATAGTTTAGCAAATCTAATTGTTTGTCCTTCTAAACCTAAAGAAGGATATAACTGCTATAGTGAGACTAAAAAAAGAGATTCCCACAATTAATGCTCCGTAAATCCAACCTAGAGCTTCAACATCCTCAGGATTTTGCAATGCAAGTATATCATATTCTATCATTTTGATATATGTATCAGTATCATCTAATCCCAGAAGCGGTGTTAGCTTAGCTAATTTTGCGTTTGTATCCCTAGCAATTTGAAAAATCATTTTCTCTTCAATTTGTGGCTGCGTTATAATTATTGAGACATTCTCAGCTACCATAGTTTCAATTATTTCCCCTATATGCTGAGCTGAGGGTTCAGAACCTTCATGTTCTTCTATTACTCCTACTCGTTCTACTCCTAATAAATCTAAAAGATACATGAAGGAGGGATGATGAACAACTACTTTCAAACCTACAAATTGAGTTTCTCCTTGTATGTGAGCAATCAGATCATCTAGCTCTGACAAATAAGCATCTCTATTTGCTTCATATTCAGATTGGTGATCAAAGTTCAGCAGAATTATCTCTTCAGTAATATTTTGAACAAAAGTTTTTGCTAGTATAGGACTCATCCAAACATGAGGATTTGGTTCTTCAGTAACAGGATCTATGATCATCATATCTTCAGTCGCTAAATGGAGAACATTAATCGTATGACCTGGTGATAGCAGATTTTCAACCCAAGGTTCAAGTCCTTCCAAACCAAAAATAATAAACAAGTCAGAATCTCTTATCATTTGGATGTCTTGCGCTAGTAATTCAAAAGTGTGAGAATCCTCAGAACCAGTTACAATTGAAGCGGGAATAAAATACCCTTTACCTATTTCAGCTGCCCAATCTGCAATAATTGATATTGAAGTTACAACTTTTATTTCTCCTGTTGGTTCAGCTGAAAATGTTGAATTATTATAACTTGTTACTGATGTCACAAAAGAAGAAGATAAAATTATTAACACAACTATAAGTATCTTGAATCGATTCTCCCACTGTGATTTCAACATCAATATACAAATATCAAGAACTTATTTATTTTTTTTTGCTAATGCACAAAAAAGATAAAGAACTAGGAAACATGTTTTATTGGTATGGCATCAATTCTCGATTTCTTTGCAGTTATTGGCGAAGGTTTCATGCTAAAAGCTTTAGCAACAGCGCTTGTAATTGGAGTTCTTGGAGGGATTATAGGTGTATTTGTCTTACTGAAAGGGATGGTTTTTCTAGGTGAAGCAATAGCTCATTCAGCTTTTGCTGGAGCTGCATTGGGAATACTTCTAGGTATTAATCCACTTATCACAATCATTGTATTTGGTCTGTTTGCTGCACTAGGGGTAGGCTTTGTTAACGAAAAGAAAGTTATGAAAGATGAGGTCATTATAGGGATTGTTTTTACCAGTTTTATGGCTTTAGCTATCTTGTTTATAGGTTTGATGCCATTTTATTCAACTAATATCACATCTATTCTTTTTGGTAACATATTTTCAGTATCAAATGAGAATCTAATAGTTTTAGTATTTCTTGCAGCATCTGTTCTCTTGGTCATTTTTGGTTTGAAAAAGGAATTGTATTTTATGACTTTTAATCTTGAAATGGCTACAATTGTAGGTATTCCAGTTAGATTCATAAATTATTTGTTTTTAGGATTAATGGCAATTACAATAGATATTTCTTTGCAAGCTGTTGGAGCGATTCTTGTCTTTGCAATGATAATAACTCCAGCTGCAGCTGCATATCAATGGACGTTTAAACTTAATAAAATGCTTTTATTAGCAAGCCTTTTTGGTGTATTATCTGGTGTCATTGGAGTCTTTATGTCTTACATCTGGAATATTCCTTCAGGCTCAACAATTGTAGGTGTTGCAACATTTATTTTTCTAGTTTCTTTCATAGCTTCACCAAAACGAAGAAAATCTGGGA
The DNA here is from genome assembly GCA_023136245.1 of Candidatus Heimdallarchaeota archaeon. Classification (GTDB taxonomy): domain Archaea; phylum Asgardarchaeota; class Heimdallarchaeia; order Heimdallarchaeales; family Heimdallarchaeaceae; genus UBA460. Next base: position 2,589 of record JAGLRO010000111.1, on the reverse strand, counting down.
GTGGTCATGTTGTAGAAGATTGTGAATATTGTTCAAAAACTATAGGTGGAAGACAATTTTGTATAGAAGAAAATTGTGTAGCAAAAGATATTCCTCATAAACATGATGAGAAAGGTTTAATCATATATAGTTCAGATATGCATTTGACAAAGATTCCATCTAGACACAAGCATGATGAGGAGGCTGAAGAATAATGGGAGAAATCGAATCATCAAAAGAAGAATCGAAAAAATATTCAACCAAGGATATAATTGTATGTTTGAAGGATATCAGCGTAGTTTACGGTAATATGGCAGCATTATATGATATCAATTTAGATGTACATACAGGGGATTTTATAGGAATTTGTGGTCCTAATGGCTCAGGAAAAACCACTCTAATGAAAACAATAATAGGGACACTAAAACCCTATACTGGACAAATCGCACTGTTTGGAGAAGATATAAAGGATAACATCTCAAAAGATATTAGACATAAATTTGGATATGTTCCCCAAACTACTGAATTCGATCGTAATTTTCCAGCACTAGTAAGAGATGTTGCTGAAATGGGGAGATATGCAAAAGTAGGAGTTGTTAAGCAATTAACAAAAGAAGATAAACAAAAAGCTATGGAAGCTCTACGATTAGTTGATATGGAATATGCTGCAGAAAGACCTTTTGGTCACCTGAGTGGAGGGCAACAACAACGTGTGCTTATTGCTCAAGCTTTAGCAGCTGAAGCAGAAGTTCTATTGCTTGACGAATTTACTTCAGCTTTAGATTTTCGAATGTCTGAAGAAGTGATGGAACTACTTGATTACTTGAGCTATTCTCACAAGATAACTGTAGTGACTGTGGGACATAATCTTGAATTACTTCGAGCTTATTGCAACAGAATAATCTGTATCAACAAAATAATTGCATTCGATGGAGAACCTAATGATCCAGATTTGGATGAAGCAATAAACAAAATATTTCATTAGAATCTTATGATTAATAACCAGCTAATAAGAATTATTCCGATAGTCTTTCCTTCTTACTTTTTAGTAGCTTTTCTTTTAAGAACTATGTCTATTGTTGAAACAGTTTTTAATCCATGTTCCCCTTCTAATTCTTCCGATCCAATTTTTACATCTGCAATATCAATGATTTCTGGTAAGAATTTTCTTGTAGATATTTCAGCTACATCAACTGCTTTGCTTATAGATCGACCACGAGCACGTATAACGCATTCTTTTTCTCCTTTGTTGAAAATGGTTACAACTACCAGACAATAATTCATAGTACCTTTTTTACCGATATAGATTGCATTTTCCTTCTTCTCTTTGGACATGTAGACTTCCTCGTAATATTGTCAAGACTATTGAATTATTTATAATCTCTCTTTTAAATCTTCTTTTTCACTATCGTTTTTATTTTATTCGACTTATTTTCCTTTCTTTGAAGGATTCCTCAAAATCCTCATGATAGATTGATTCATCATACTCAAAACTATATTCTCTTTCCTTAGGTACTATCACTTTTAGTGCATTATCTATTCTTTCAATTTCTACCTTCAATCCCTTTTCGTTGATGACCTCTCCCTCTGCTGTCCAACAAAGTGCTCTACCTTCTGATTCTACTGTCATCTTTCGCCCTCTCGAAAGCCAAATTCCTTTCATTCCTATGTGATTCCCTCCTCCTGCCCTTACTAACAGCTTTAATCTTCTTAATCCCTTCATTCCATGAGCAACAGCGATTCCCAGGTCATTGTTTTTCATCGTAAAATATGGATTGCCTGGAAGAACTTCATATCCTGCTATAATATCACCAAGTGCAGCGAATACATTAGTAAATTCCTCTACTCTGATTGGTTCTTTATCGTCAATTGTTATTGTACAAGGAAGATTTTTGAATTTAAGAACATATTTAATAGCTAAGTAGTTATATTTAACCACTCCAATTTTTACCCACTTCAACTCGGTTTGAGCAGCAGCAGCAGCACTTCCTGTAAAACCACCATCTGCCATATCAAAAGCAAATAAAGTTTTATCACCTACGCATTTAATTGCTGGGAATTTCTCAGAATGTCCTTCAGCAAATATTTCTAAACTTGATTCTAAATCATAAGGAATATAGTGTGTTCTATGCCAATCACACATTGACCCTGCTGAAAGCAAACCTAAAGTCACATCTGGATGGTTTATTATAACATCCCCAATATTTGTTGCTGTACCATCTCCACCCAATGCAACAATTGTTTTGTAACCTTCCTGTATTGCAGTTTCAGCGAGTTGAATCTCATGTTGTGGTCTTTTCGTTACTGTATGTTCAAAATCCCCAATATGACTTTTTGTTGTTTTTAGTATCTTTTCTAATTTATTCCCGAGTCTTCCTGAATTTGCTTTTGGATTAATAATTATATATGGCTCAGAACTCATATTAAATGTGGAATTTGAGTTATATATAAAATTATTCTCAAGTCGCGCAAAGCGGATAATGAAGAATGCAGGGTTCTAGAATGCAAATTCTTCTGTTTGTAAATGGATAAGTTTTAAATATAGTATGTGCCATGAAAGTTTGATAAAGATGATATGTCCTCAATGTGGAACAGAAAATGTTGAAAATG
>JAGLRO010000110.1 GCA_023136245.1 Candidatus Heimdallarchaeota archaeon | reverse complement strand
CTGTCATCATATCTTCTATAACCCACTATTTTCACCTGTTTTTTTAGTAATAATAAAACAATATCTAAATCTGAAGTTCTCCATCTAAAACTGAATCTTAACTCTAAATTTTACTACTCGATTATTATATACTAAAAACATCAGACATATGTGCATACTTAAAATTTTCGTATTGGAACAATTATTTCATATGTTTACCAAGGAAATATATCATTCCATCTTTCCTCTAAGAGATGCTTTATTTTCTCCTCCATTTCTTTATCAGAATACAGACATGGTCCAGTTGGTAGACCTATCTCTCTTTCCCATTTCAAAGATGAACCCAATTCCTTTCCAGCAATGTTTGTCAACCAGAGAACCATCTTTATACAGATTCTACAGAGGTTAATTTCTCCTCTAGAACCTTTCAACATGAACATACCAAATTCTTCAGAATCATAACCAAATTGGTGTGTCCATCTATAAGCAGTTCTAAAATCATTCATTTTTTCTTTAGGATGATGTAATTTCCCATTATCTGATTTCTCAACATATTCTGGATTATTTGCAGCTGAAACTTCTGTTGGTTTTCCTAGAATGTTAAATTCAAAGAATAATTCTTTTGTTTCATCCCAAAATTCTTCAGGTAGATATTCTAAAAGATCATTTTTATCTCTTCTACATAACCAACATATTTTATCTGACATATCTTTCAAAATAAAAATAAGATGAAGTGATATTAAACCTGTTGCAAAAGCTGCTTTTGGTGGACGTTTACCTAACGAAGTATTACTAAAAATGGCAAACGAAAGACTTCTAGGTCGATTACCTGAATTTCAAAAAGACAATTGAGATTGGGATGAAATCCATAATTGGACTCGAAAGTAGGAGAAATCTTTTCCAGTCATGATTAAAAGTAGAATAATTTCTATTTCACTTCTTTGATTATAGTTATTTTATTTTCTAAGCAATTTAATTCGTACGAATTTCTCTCCATCAAAGAACATTCTTACTCCTTCACATGAATCAGTTGCTTCTCCCCAAGAACTGAAATCATTTTCTGGAAGACAACCAACTGCACTAATTTCAAGTAAACCTCCATGACTTATGAGTAAAGCTGAACCGTTTTCAGGTAAGTTTTTAGCTAAGCTTTTTAGAAAATTAGCTATTTTCTTTGAATAATCTGCTGTTACTCCTCCTTTTCTAATAACTGAAGCATATTCTGGAAATCCTATTCCCCAAACAATTTCTTGATTGAGATCTTCTGGAGTTTGACTCAATTCCTCAAAAGTTTCATCTACAGCATATCCCATGGCAACAGCTGTTTCAATAGCTCTTGGAGCTGAACTGGTATAGATTCTATCAAAATAACCTAATTTCTCTCCAACTTTTCTAGCAAGATTCACACCTTCTTGTGAAATGTGCTTTGAGGGTTTAACTCTTATGGAATGTCTTCTGTGTTCAATAATTTTCATTCATTTCACTTCTATTATTGTAGAAAGTGAATATAATCTTTTTAAATTGTTCCTACCTCTAGTTTTTTATATTATTCCTAGTTTCGGAGCAAGAACATAATTTAAATTTAATTTGTTTGAGGTTCTGTTATGAAATTCCCAAAGCTATCCCCTAAAGTAATCATAATATCTGTTTCTTTGTTTTTGATAGTTTCAACATCTTTAGTTATAACCTTGTTAACCGTTATAGATAACGTTCCTCCAACTATTACTTTCACTAATCCATTAGAAGATGACATCTGTTCAGGAACAGTATCTATTGAGTATATTGCTGAAGATAAAGGTTCTATAGGAGCAAAAGTAGAAAAAGTTGAAATATATATAGATGAAGAACTCAAGTCCTCAGAAGGGAATTTCATCTGGAATACAAACGAATATAATGACGGTCATTATACGATCAAAGCTGTAGCTTTTGATAAATCCGGTAATAGAGCTGAAAGTGCTATCAATATCACCGTTGACAATTTTCTCAATCCTCCCCCACTCGATATGTTCAAAATTCTAGATTTCAACATTTATGAGAGCGGTAAAAATCCTGATTGGAAAAACGTTGTAAAGGCAACAAATCCTGATATTGCTGTTTTTGTTGAAACAGGCGATTGGGATAATAGTGATGATCATCTTCTAAATCATTATCTCAATCAATTAAACGGATATTTCTATGAAGAAGCACCCTATGAAGGATATACAACACAAGGGATTGGATATAATACTCAAGGTGAAGCTATTTTCAGTAGATATCCGATTTTAGATTTTTACCAAGACGACAATGTCACCTTGGATGATGAAACATACCATTACCTTGCTTCTGATTTTATGCATGCAGTTGTTGATATCCAGGGTATAGAAGTAAATATAATAGGTTATCATCTTAAATGCTGTGCAAGTGATTTCGAAAAACTGAGAAGGGAAAAAGAAACGGAAGGCCTCATTAACTACATGGATGATTTGGGTGATGTTCCCATTATTTTTCTTGGTGATACGAATTCAATGTCTCCTACAGATAATAATCAATCCATTCCTGAACCTGGAGCAGATTTTGGTTATGGTCCTGTGACAATGCTCTTGTACCCTAATGATCCCACATATGGTCAATATTCATCTGTAGTGCATAATTTTACAGATGTTTATAGATATGCATATCCAAATGATACTGAAGTTGGGTATACTCTTAACATTCTTAATTCACATTCAAGGATAGATCATATTTTTGTCAATCACCATTTTGAGAATTCTATAATTAACTCATCAATTGGGAGTGGAACAGAATATGACGAAACTGCATCCGACCATTATTCAGTAAATGCTTTTCTCTCAATAACAAATATCTCTTCAACATTAAATGCTAAAGTTGAAACAGAACAATCTAAAAAATTTATTCAATTAGAAGAACTGATTGAAACACCAAATGAAATAGTATCTTCAAAACTAAACTTCGAAATAGCTGCAATTATAGAAAAAGACAATTAATCCTCTCTTCTTCTTTCTTTTAGTTGAGATTACATAAAATCTAAATAGGAGAAAAGCACTTCTAATATTTGAGACTAACATGTCATCAAATAAAGAATCTAAAAGAAGTGTTGCAGAAACAATTGTACATTGTTCAGTTCTTGTAAGTGATACTTTAATTAGAATGGCGGATTTAGTCACCCTAAATCTTCTATATCATCCTGGAATGGAAGATAGAGCAGATAAGATGGAGCATCTGTATGAAAACGTTATTAATTTTATTGATGATATAACATCAACAATATATCACCCTGAGGATAAACTAGAACTTTCTATAAATCAATATGATCCAATTTTTACTCATCTTAAAACCGTGTCTAAGTTAATGGTTGAATTAGTTTCATTATTATCTCAAGATCATCTTCAAATGCAGCTACAAACCTTGGAATACTTCTATAATCTTAACAAATCTATTCTGGATTGCATGAGTATTTTCAGTAACTTAGTACACTCTTCTTTGGAGGATATCCAGAAATTTCAAAAAATAAGGATAACAGAATTGGAACTTGGAGCACACAAGGTTTATCGAATGCTTCTTCGAGATTTACCTGAGCAAATAAATAATTGGCAGAGTAGCTTTATCCTTTATTTAGTTGGTGAAAAGATGAGTTCGATAGTGTTCCATTGCTGTGAAGCTAGTAAAAAAATATATGCAGCGAGATATACGATAATAGGTAGTGAAAAATCAGAAAACTCTTAATGCTCAACTTAATCTAAAACATGAATAACTTCTATGTGAATTAGATGAAATTTTCTCGAGACTCAATAACATCAGAAATGAATATTATAGATGGTTTACCAATTCTATATCTTGAAGATGAGAATACATTAGTCCTAACGGACTTGCATTTGGGTATTGAGTCAATAATGTCAGAAGACGGAACCTATATACCTCATAATCAAACCCAAAAGCTAACAAAAATTGTTTCTCAATATGTTACTGCTATCAAACCAAAGATTCTAGTTCTGAATGGAGATGTAAAACATAGCTTTCATGAACCAACAAGAATTGAGAACAGAGATGTTAAAAACTTCCTTCAAACAATTGCACCATTAGTAGATGAGATTCATATAATAAAAGGGAATCATGATATTTTCCTAAATTGGGTTACAAGAGATATCCAAAACGCTAGTTTCCATGAAGAATTCTTCATTTTGAATCAGTATTATTTCACACATGGTGACAAGAAAATCCCGCTAGATTTATCTGATAAAATAAAATATGTCATTATAGGACATGAACATCCTGTTTTCCATACGAGGGTAAATGGTTTTCAAAAAATAAGGGCACGAATATTTTTGTTAGGACCTCTGAATAATCATAAAGCAAGACTATTAGTTCAACCAGCTTTCTCAGATTATTCTTCAGGAACACCAATACATCCAAACCATAAAGATAACTTACTTTCTCCTATTCTCAGAGAAGAAGTTGATCTCTCATTATTCGAAATCTATGTTTTAAGTGATGATAAAGAAGTCTTTCATTTTCCTTCTTTTGATTTATGGCTTTAAATCTGTTTTTTAACTAATCCCCAAAATTAATAAATCATATCTAGATAACTTATTTAGCAGTAATCAAGAAGATAAGGGATATCAATGCAAAAGAAAGTAAGTTTGCGACCAACCATTTGTATGTTTCCTTGCCCTGGTTGCGCAGTTGATAGCGATTTAGGCTTATTCGAAGAATCTACACGTTCAACCTTTTACTGCAGAATATGCAATCGTGTTTACATTTGCAAACTTCCTTTAGGATCTATTCATGTAGGTGAAGAAGTACGTTATATTTGCCCAATTGATCATACAGAATTAGAAGAATCTCCTTTTAGAGCAAAAGAAATTGAATTACTTATCG
>JAGLRO010000011.1 GCA_023136245.1 Candidatus Heimdallarchaeota archaeon | reverse complement strand
ATTCGAAAAACAAGGTATTTTAGTTAGTCAAATGTGTGATATTTTTTTCAGAATGGTAACTTACTATGGAATTTCAAAAGAAAACATTGAAAAAGTGATTGAAACACTACCAGAGGTTTTTCAATAGAGTAGTCTATTGTAAGATAATCCTTTCAATACTCTCTATTTCTCTTCTATTCTTGGACTAATTGCAGAATTGCTTAAACCTTTTTTGTTTCAAATTTTGAGGAATATCATAGACTTTTTATATTTCTATTTTTGTGTTTACTTGATACACGTGTCAATCGACGATTATCTAGATGGTCTTCTCTCAGGAAGTTCCGAACCCTCTAGAAAAGCTATTATGAAACTAACTAAGCTAATCGAGAATTTCGGAAATATTATGGTAACATCTACCGAGAGGATGGAGGATTACGTTGCTGCATTAAATGCAAGAATTTCTGTTCTTGAACAAGCATTGGGTGTAGCTTCAGCAGGCCCTGCACCGCAAAGGGCAGCTCCTGAACCAATTCCAACACAAGCAGCTCCAACAGCTCCTATCCCTGCTCCAACTGTAGCTCCAGGTGGTAATGTTGGTGCTCCTAATCTAAGTGGAACTCCAAGTGGTAATGTAGCAGCTCCAAGTTTAAGTGGAGGAGGGGACACACAAATTCCAGCTCCATCAGTAACTCAAGGAACAACAGGAGCAGGAATAAGTAATGGTGATTTGCTACAAGCAGCTGCAAACTTACAGAAAGCCCCAGAACAGGTACCAGGAGAACCAGGAACGGGACCTGCATCAACAATCAGTCCTTTTGGAGCCAGTGCAACAGATCTTAAAGATATCAAAAGCGGCTTAACGAAAGTTGATCAAGATGAACATAGAAAAGAAAGAGATGCAGCAGCTGGTGGAGGATCAATGCCAGCAGGAATGGCTCTTAATCTAGAGGTTAAGGAAGAACTTGCAAAAAGATCTTCAAGATCAGAAGAAGATGACGAGGAAGTAGATTTCGCTCCTACTCAAGCAGCTCCTGCATCTCCACAACGATCAACAAAACAAATGAAAGAGGCTCTTCAAGGGGAACTTAGAGATGCTTTTAGTAGTCTTCTTGAAAGTGATGACGAAGAAGAGTAGTATCATTTCTCTATTTCTATAGACGAAAGATATATCTATCTTCGATTGTTCATAGAAGACGAAGTTTTAAAATACACTTGAAACTCATATGATTAGTTTTGCTTGAAATAGAGGAAGAAAAATGGAATCGATGATAGAATTTGTTCAATACCTCAAAAATGAAATTGATGGATTAAGTTCAAAACAAGAGCAATTGAAAAATCAATTCAAAGAAATTCTGAATAGTATTAAGCAATTTAAAGAAAACAGAGATGACCCTTACTTTGTTCCTACTAATAAAGTAATTACATCCTTGTTTGATATTTCTTGGTTGGAAGAAATTAAAGATGTTTCTTCTGAGGTTTTACAATATCTACTGGGAATGTATTTCTTTGAATGCTTGAATTTTGAAACCTTCAGATCGATAATCAGAAGGTTGTATTCTAAAGAATTCATTGATCATTTTGAGATAATTGCTTCTTACTGGGTTTATATGACAAAGAACAAAGCATCAGATGAGGAAGCAAGTCTAGGTTTTTCTACTTATCTTGAATTCTCAAGAGAATTAGGTATTGTTCCACTCAAACCAAGTGAATTTCAAGAAATAATTGCAAAACTTGATCCATCTTATGAAACTCCGAAAAACGAAGAAAATGAACTTGAGAATCTTGAAAGCTATGTCAAGACTCTAACAGAAAGAGAAGAATATATAGAAGAAATATCCAGCACAATTACACCATTTCTTTTAGATAAATTGGATTACTTCGTTTCTCTTGAAACACTAAATTTGCTTTCTTACAATATGACAAAAAATCTAAGTTTGTCAATCAAATTAGATAGTCAAACTAGTATTGCTGAATTTCAGAAAAAAATTGAAAGAGAATTTACAAAACAGAATTTCCCAATAGTTCCTACAGTTGTAGACCCAATCCTGCGACCACATTTAAGCAAAATCAAAGCAAAAACTGTGAAAATGGAGGATTTATCAAAATACCCAAGTGATTTAGTTAAAGAGTTTGCATCAATAAAAGCTTATTCGAGTCCATCAATTGCTCATAAAATTAGAATTATCTTCTTGGGGGGTGGAGGAATTGGGAATATGGGAATCATTATTCAACATGACAATAATGCTATTCTTCTAGATTATGGGATGAGTGTTGCTAACAATTCAATTCCAAAATGGCATCCATCACTAAATTTTGTTAACTCTGTTCTTGTTACACATGCGCATCTGGATCATTCAGGTGCTCTTCCTTATCTTATATCATCCGAGAATAAGAAGAGATGGTTTGGAAGTCCATTAACCAAGATTCTAGCGGAAAAATTGCTTTACAATACAGCAACAATAACTAAATCAGATAATGTTTCTGAAGAGAGTAGACTTCACGTTCTGAATTCATTTTTGAGTTCTTCAAGATTGATTAATCTCTTTAACTCTTTTAATCCACTTAAACCAAAAGAAATGATTGAAATAAGTCCGGGATTTGAAGTTACACCATATCCTGCATCACACTTATATGGTAGCTACAGCTACGAGATAAACATTTTTGGAAAGAGAATATTATTCACAGGGGATTTCTCTAA
>JAGLRO010000109.1 GCA_023136245.1 Candidatus Heimdallarchaeota archaeon | reverse complement strand
CAACTCGTGTCATTAGATTTAAAAAAAATATTTCCTTTAAAAACCTAGAGATGAGCAAGAAGTATTCTCCAAATCAAAAGCGAATCTATAAATACAGCATTGTGAAATATTTACACGTAAGGAGTCAGTTATAATGCCGATACCAGATAGTGTCCTAGCTCGAGAATATAGTCTTGTTATGGAAAGAGCATATGCATTTGAACCTAAAGAAGGTGATTTAACAACTTGGAAAGGATTCGTTCCTGGAATTACTAATGAAGGAGAGATTCCACTGGAGTTTGAGATAAAATTACCTGATTCTTATCCCTCCCTCCCTCCTGTTGTTCAAGCAATAACACCCATCACTCATCCTAATCTTACAAATGAAAACATTCTTGAGATGCGAATGCTTGCAAGATGGAAAGAAAGCTATCATTTATTCCAAGTAATAGTTGAAATTATGAGATTATTCTCGAAAGTACCAGCTCGAATAATAAAAACTGAAGCAAAAGATGTAGACCCTCAAATGCAATTAAATCCGCTGATTTCGCAAAAAGAACAACTTGATGTTATTTTAAAGCAGAAAAATAAGGAATTGGAAGAGATTAAAGCCAAAAAAACAACTCAAATCTCTACTAGATCTTTGCAAAAAGAAAAATTGAAACATCTTGAAGATGAAATTCTAAATGTTGAAAGCCAGATTTTTGCTATTGAACAACAGTTTGAAGACTATGATATTTCCAGCCTTGAATTCGCTAAAAAGTTTTATTCTTTAAAGAAGAGACTATATTTATTGGAAACTCAATCATAGGTTTTTCCTTTCATTATTTTTCCTTTGTTGGTTTGACTTTACTTTTCATTATTCGTTTTGTTAAATAGAACCAGACAAACAACCAAATTCCGACAAGTAGAAGACTGATTCCCACTTTTAAAAATGCGATTCCAACCGGGTTTGGTTCATTTGGTATACCTACAATAACTGCATTTATGAGCGCACATATTCCAATGAAAGATGCAAACACAAATGTTTCTAATCCTATAATTTTTGTTAATCTTGGTATTAGCTGATAATACTTCATTACATCACTATCCTGATCAATACAGCTGTAATAACAGCAAACAAACCACTAATGAATGTAAGAATGTTGAAGCTCTTTACAACATCTTTCTCGTGTAATGGTTCTTTTTTTATGATTAACCCTACAAGAGTAATTGGGGCCTTTGGATCATTTGTTGATTCTAATTTCCAGTCTTTTGTCATCCGTGTAGGTCTAGCCATTTCACTTCTCTCAAACAAACCTTTTACACTACTGATGATACCAAAAGAATTCATTATGAAAGGCATCATTGCTATAATTATTACAACTTCTAGCTGTCCTATAACAGCTATTGCTCCTAATGCTGCACCAACTGTTAAACTGCCTGTATCGCCTGCAAAAACCTTAGCGGGATAGCGATTGAAAAACCAGAAAGCAAGTAGAGCTCCTAATAATATTAGAATAAAAATATATGTTAGATCTAGCTCATCTAGACCATTTTGGAACATAATCATGTTAGCAAAAAATACTGCAAATAGGATGATAATCGTAGCTGCAGCCATAGATCCATTGAAAACATCCAACATATTTACAGAATTTGAGGGAACAGCAATTACAAGTGGAAGTAAGATTATATATGCGATTGTTAGTCTAGTTTTTCCCACAAAGGGAAGATATGGTTCAGGGATATACCTTCTTGAAGCGATAATTGGAATAGAAGCAAATAACAAAAGAAGTGGTTTTAGAATAGCACTTAATCTGAAGAAATCATCTATTAAACCAATTATTCCTGCAATAGCAATGGTTATGCAAAAGATACCTATAGTTAATCTGAAGTCAGAATCTTTTATTAGAATTATTGTAATCAATGCTGTTATTATAATCGAAAGAAGAATTACAATTCCTCCCATTTCAGCTACTTTTGGTTGCTCTTCCTTATGAATGTCGACACCAAAAATGCCTCTTTTTTGCATTAAGCGAATATGGAAAGGAATTCCTATGAAAGTCAAAATTAGTGGAATAAAAAGTGAAATTATATAAATTATTATGGGAGCAATTGTGACAGCCATTAAGCAAATGTTTGTAAACTATATATGAAATTTACTGTTATAAGCAATATTCATAAGTCTTCTAATTTCTTCAAGGCTTTCAGTAATTCTGCTTTGTCACCACTTACTGCCTCACCGAATAATTCTGCTGATTTACCTTCTTCTGGTGGTGTAGTGTCTTCAGTTTCAGTTTTCGGTACAGGAGGTTGTATCTCTTCATCTTTTAAAACAGCATCCTCTTGTTTAGGAGGCATTGGGATTGTTCCTACCACTTCCTTTGAGATAGGACTTACATCTCTCTCTACTGCGTCTGATATTTGTGTAGCTGGTTTAGGAATAGCTGGTGCAGTTGGTATTTCTGTTACTTCTGCTGTTGGAGCAGTTTGTGGTTGTTCTATAATTTCTTCTTCAGCTACTTCTGTGGTTGGTTCTAGTATAATTTCAGGTATAGCTGGAGGAGTTGGGGGTGGTAGTGTTGGAGCTTCAACACCTGGAGTAGAAGGTACTTCTGTTTCAGCTTCTGGTTCTATTTCTGGTAATTTTGGAGTAGGAGCTGGAGTTTTCGGAGCTTCTGGTAAAAGTTCAGTTTCTACTTTTGTTTCTCTCCCAGCTATCTCTTTTAATACTTGGACATCAGCAGCTTCTACTATTGGTTCTTCATGAACACTTTTTGTAGCTTCTATTAGAAGTAATCTTTCATTTAAACTATCCATTCTTTTTTCTAACATTTCAAATTTAGCAAAAAGATCTGTTGGTAATGCTTGAGTTGTTGCATCTTGTACAGTTCCTGAGGTTTGATTTTCTAATGTCTCTATTCGTTCTTTGAGTGTTACAACTACATTATCATAATCTTTGAATCTTTCTTGAACAGCAGCAACAATACTTTCAACCATGTTTTTTACCATGTTAACAGAGTTTACAAGAGATTTAACTTCATCTTTTTTTGACATCTTGATTCTACAATCAACTATAGTTTTTATGCATATAAAACCATTGCTAAAGGCTAAGAAGTAATTCTCTTGCAAAACCAACATGTGTCTGTTTCATATAAAAAATAAAAGAAGGGAATGGTATATTTCGTTTATTTTGATGAAATCCTTTATTTTATTTCAATCAATTCTAAACGCTCTAACAAATCGAGAAAATCAAATATTTCCTCTATCTGAGGTATCTTCCATTCAATCAAACTAAGAAATGATATTATCTCTTCTACAGTATTCTTATTATCAATCAAATTGATAAGTTCAAGTAAAAATCCACCATAATCTGCTCTAGATTTTTCTAGAAATTGTTTAATTCGTTGAAGCTGATCTTGCTTCATTTTGAGTTTTTCATCATTTTCTTTTTCTAACTTCTCTATGTTGAATATGCTATATGCATTAAGAGGACCTCTCCAATTTCTCACTGGAATCTGCTTAAAGATCTTTATAATGTCAGATTTCACTTCAAAGTTTGTTTGTATTTGCATTGATTCGATTATTGTTTGTTGCAATTTCTCTCTATCTGATTTAACGAATTCCAGTAGTTTAGAACCAATGCTGGGGAATGAGAGTTTTATAGATTCTAGCGCTAGTTTTTCGAAATCTATGAATCTGCCGATTGTACTATTTATCAAATATAAATGCTCATTCTTTGCTTCTTCTTCTAAAGAAATTGGAGCTGAAAGCTCTCTTACAATGAGATTCAATAGTTGCCCTTTTCGAATCTGATAACCTTTTTGGAAAGCTCTCACTATTTCTTCAGAAAATTCGTTTTCGTAGGAACTTGCTAATACAGTTACAACTACAGTCGAACCCACTCTTTTTAGAGTTGAGGGATCTACTTTTTCAATTGAATCAAGATTAGTATGATGGAAAGTATCTGGATGACCAAACATTACTGAAGGAATTCTCAAAGGTTCATCATTAAAGAGCAGTTGATCTGAACCTCCAGCAAAAGGTTTGATTCTATAATTCCAAGGAAATTGCCAACCTCCTTGTTCAATTGCATCTGAGTAATCTTTTACAATTTCAATAACTTCAGTAATTAAATCATTAAGAAAAGAGGGAGTAGAAACACTAGCCTTGTTTAGAGTAAAAGGATATCCTACTAGAGCTGGGTGCTCTCCAACCATGTCCAAATTGATACAATAGATTGGCTTGAAGTTTTCTTTTTGTTTCTGGTCAGCAATCCAAGGCATTGTTCCATGGAATTCAGGAACCCATAGGAATCGAATTGTTCGTTCAGGTTTAGTAATTTTTTTCTGATCAATTAATGATTTGATAGTTCTATATATCTCAAGGAGCAAAGCACTTCCTGAAGCATTATCATTTGCTGAAGGAGCAGGATGACAGATGTGAGCTACTAGTATTATTTCCTCTTCAGGTCTTACTGTTCCTTCTATTTTTGTAGATAGAACATGCATATTCCCTTCATATAATTTTGCTTTAATCTTTGCTTTTACAACAATCTTCTTTCCTTCTTTCTGATATTTTATTAGTTCAATTGCTTGTTTCCTTGAAAGTGAAAATCCAAAAGTAGATTTATTTTTGTTTTCAGCATTTGGCCATAATCCAACATATTGAATCATCTGTAGATAACCTTGAGCTCTTTGTTCCGATGGATAAGCAATGACACCTATCGCACCATGATCAGCTAAAAGGTCAATCATTGATCTGGGGCTTCCAGTTGTAAGTACAATTTTACCTTCAACGTTATTATCATTCATTTCTTCAGGAGATGCATCTCCTATATGTATGACTTCAGCTTCTAAATCCACAGGTTTAGAATGTGTACATACACTTTCTGGTACTTCTGAGAATTTACATAGAATCTTCTTGACTGGTTCAACTAAAAGTAATTCACCATCCTCTATATCCCAAGATATCGGTGTATTCCAGTCATAATATCTTCTAGTTCCATCTGCTGTATACTCATGTATTTTGCTATTTGTATCACCTAATTTTTCTAATTCATTTTGAACAAACTTGATAGCGGATAAGAATTCTTTACTTGCCTGTATACGATGATATTGTGAAAGATAACCAGTGAATCTTTTAGCTCTCTCTCCAGATAATTCTCTGGTAACTTTGTGTAAAAGCTTCTCTAGACTCATAGATTGATAGAAAATTTGTTTCTTTTATCTTTTTCCTATATTTGGCACTTAGGACAAAAAAAAGTACTCCTACTATTCTGTTTAATATTGGATATTTTTGTTCCACAATCTTGACAAGGTGTATCTTTTTTTCCATAAACTTTGTGCCATTTTTGAGCAGTACCTTCCTCACCATTTGGGGTTTGAAATGGTTGGATATTAAAAGTGCTACCTTGCGAAGAAAGAGCTTTATGAAGTATCTTTGAAATTGCTATCCCAAGTTTTTCTCTCTCCTTCTTTGTAATGTCTTTAACATGCTTGGTGGGGTTTATTCTTGCTTCATAGAGAGATTCAGCTTTGTAAATATTACCTACACCTGCAACTAGTTTTTGATCAAGCAGAACAGAACCAATTTCTTTATTCGAATAATTTGATTTATCAATTTTCTGAAGAAAATCTTTAATTGGAAATGGTAAAGCAAGACCATCAATACCCATTCTTCTTATTGGGGGATAATTTGAAACAGAATCATAACTTTCGAAAATTCTGAATTGTCCGAAATTTCTAACATCATCAAAAATTAACGATTTTTGCAAATCTTCAAATAGAATGATTATCTTTGAATGAGTTGGAAATTCTTGTTTTGTATCATCAACAAAAATCCATTTTCCTGACATTCCAAGATGATTTAGAATGATTTTTTCATAATCGAAAATCCAAATGAGAAATTTTCCTTTTCTTCTGATTTCTTTTACTTTGAATCCTGAAAATTCATTGAATATATTTTGCTTGTTTCTATATTTCTTATATTTTTGAGATAGCTCAGTCAGCATAATTTCTCTAATTTTCTTTCCTATTACAGGTTTAAGAAGGCGTTTTGTACATTCTACTTCTGGACCTTCTGGCATTTACATCAACAACTCCATGATTCTCTTTCTTATTTTATCTCGATTATTAATTGTTATTTCAAATACAATTGTGTCACTTCGTTCTTTGATTTTTCGTGAAAAATCATTGTTTTTTAACATAATGGACCCTAGAACTTTCTTTTTGTTCAAGCTTTCTTCTACAAAAGAAATAAATTTTTTCGAAAAAAGTTCCATCTTTCCTATTTCATCTATGACAATTAAATCGTATTCATTCTTTTGTAATTCTAGTAATAAATGTCCAACTATTGTGTCAATATTTTCTACAAAGACTCCATAATTAGCAATCCTATGTATGCTGTTCCTGTTTTTTTTCGAAGCTAACATAAGTTTATGACCTGAGAAAGATTCAATTTCGAATCCTATTCTCATGTTATTTTCTTTCACTTCCTTTGTTACAAACCCTACCACTTTTTTATCCATTTCCGAAATGATATTTACTAATAGAGTTGTTTTTCCAACTCTAGGTAGACCTGTTACCAATATGTTCTTCAAACAAGCACCTTTGTAAACTTTTTTTCATGTGAAATTTCTTATTCTACACGTTGTTGTCTTTGTTCTCAACCTTAAAAAGTCTTATAAATCTGGCTTTTAATTTCCCTCAAAGTTAATTGATATTACTCCGATATTTGAGCGTGAATAAAGATGAGTAAAGATTTCAGAGGTGTAACTATAGATAGACGTATTGATCTGAAAGGAAAATCTATAGTTCGTTATGAAAAGCATGGTAGACGTTATGAAATGCTTGTCAATCCTCAACCTGCTTGGATGTTTATACAAGGGGAAGAGGTTGAGATCGATGACATCTTTGAAGTTTATGATATTTATGAAAATATATCAAGAGGAGTAAAAGCAACACAAGATGATGTAGATGTTGCTTTTGAAAATATGACAGACAGAGAAATGGCTATCAAAATTCTGAGAGATGGCAAACTTCAATTAACTGCTGATCAAAGAAATGAAATTTTGAAAGAGAAGAGAGCAGAAATTGTAGATTTTATTCATATTCATTGTATAAATCCTAGGGAAAACACTCCAATTCCGAAGGATAGAATTGATAAAGCAATTATTGATCTAGGTGTTAATATTTCATATAAAGAAGAAGCAAAGAATCAAGCCTTAGAAATAATAGATTTGCTCAAACCTGTAATGCCAATAAGGCTAGAATCGATTAAACTTGCAATAAAAATCCCCCCAACTTATACTGGTTCATTATATGGATATGTTATTTCTGCAGGTAATTTAATTCAAGAAGAATGGTTAACTGATGGAAGTTTGGCTGTTTTAATTCAGATTCCATCAGGTACTCAAGCTGATTTCTTGGAACAAATAACTTCTCGGACGAAAGGAAAAGCACAAGTTAAAGTATTAGAGAGATTATCCGAATAAGTAAAACAAAGCAGTGAGTAATATGTCTAAAGTTATAGTTGAAAATCATGAGATAGTTATCCCAGGTGATTTACTAGCTGAAGGGGAATATAGATATGGAGAAGGTATTGTTAAGAGAGGACGAGAATATTATTCTACACTAGTCGGTCTCTTCCAAGATAAGGGTGATTTTATACAGGTAAAAGGGTTAAAAGGAAAATATATTCCGAGACCTGGGGATTTAGTTATAGGTAAAGTAGTGGAAGTAGGGTTAACAAGCTGGATAGTTGATATTGATTCTCCTTATACAGCAATGTTAAGCGCTAGCAATGCAACCGAGAAAAGATTCGATCCTGTAAAAGATGATACAAAAAGAATCTTTAATGTAGGTGACGTTATTTTAACAAAAATTATGAGTTTTGATAGAACAAGAGACCCATCATTAATAACAAACGAAAGAGGGTTGGGCAAGCTAAGAGGTGGGAGATTAATTGAAATAGAAGCAGCCCACATCCCACGTGTAATTGGTAAGAAAGGGACTATGATTAATATGGTTAAACGGCTTACTAGAACACAAATTATAACAGGACAAAATGGAAGAATTTGGGTTCTTGGAAAGAAAAAAGAAGATGAACTCAAAGCTATCGAATCAATAAGAAAAATAGAGTTAGAAGCACATACACAAGGTCTAACAGATAGAATACGTGATATGTTGTCAAACAATCAATAAAAAAATGGTGAATTTTTATGGCAGGAGATGGATCTGTCCAACTTATAGATGAAAAAGGAAAAAGAATAGATGGGCGTAAATTTGATGAATTGCGTCCCATAGAATTAAAAATTGGTGTTATAGAAAATGCTGATGGTTCTGCGGAAATACGAATGGGTAAAAATATCATTTTAGCTGCAGTATATGGACCTCGCGAATTACATCCAAAACATAGAGCTCTCCCAAATAGAGCATTAATTCAATGTTTTTATAGGATGTCTACTTTTTCAGTAAACGATAGAAAAAGTCCAGCTCCCTCTCGAAGGGAAAAAGAAATTTCAATGGTCATTAGTAGTGCTCTTACTTCTGTAGTTTTAACAGAAAAATATCCAAGAACAACAATCGATGTATATTTGCAAGTTTTACAAGCAGATGGTGGAACAAGATGCGCAAGTTTGATTGCTGCATCTGTAGCTTTGGCAGATGCTGGTATTCCGATGAGAGGATTAATCTCTTCTGTAGCTCCAGGACTGATCAATGACAAAGTAGTCTTAGATCTTTTTGATATTGAAGATCAAAAAGGTTCAGGAGACATGCCGCTTGGTTATTCTCCAATACTAGATGAGATTTCTTTAATTCAACTTGATGGTGTTTTTACAATTAAACAATTTGAAGATGCACTGAATCTTGGAATTAAAGGAGCAACTGAAATTTACAAGATACAAAAAGAAGCTCTTAAACAGAAATACACAGCAATCCGTGCAGAAGTTTCAGTTTTAAAAACTGA
>JAGLRO010000108.1 GCA_023136245.1 Candidatus Heimdallarchaeota archaeon | reverse complement strand
TCAATTGAATTACTGAGGTTTTGCATCAATTATCTTTGCTATGCTTAAATCACTTAATGTAAATCCAGAATTTCAGAAGTTTAAAGAGGATAAATATAAGATATTGATTGCTGCAAAAGAAGATCCAAAAGCGATAATATTAATTATTGGAAAAGGAAAGATCGAATTCAAACAGATAGATAATATGTCAAAGAATATTAAAGAAGCTAAGAAAGAATGTGATGGATCAATAATCACAAACAGACCTACTTTCATGGGTATAGGTTTAGGGAAAACAAATCCAGTTGTAGCAATTATAACTGGAAAGTTGAGAATTAAGGGATTGAAATATGTCTTGAAATTTACAAAGTACTTTGATTTGTTGAGATGAGCATAAGTAATTCCAATGGAAGAAAAACTAAAAGATACTTAGATTAGATGGTTGTTTTAAACAGATTTATAGGTGTTTGACATTCATTAATTATAATCTTTAATTTAGAGAGTGAATTCAATGAGTGAGATGAGGTTTGGAAAACAAGAATATAAGGGAAACTTACTAAGTCCATTGCCAATTGTTTTAATTGGTTCCAATGTTAATGAACGTGCTAATTATATGGTAATAGGATATATAGCACCTTTTGATTTTGGTAGATACATTTTTTTTAGTTTATACAAAAAAAGGCACACAAGGATAGGGATACATGAAAACGGTACCTTTAGTGTAAACATCCCATCGATAGACATTTTAAAGGAAACAGAGATTTGTGGGAGTAAATCAGGAAGAGATGTTGACAAATCAACTCTCTTTGACAACTTCTATGGTAAATTGAAGACAGCTCCAATGATTAAACAATGTCCTATCAATATAGAATGTGAATTGACTGAATTTTTAGATTATGAACAAAATGATGGAATAATTGGTAAAGTTGTTCAATCTTATGTAAATCCTGAATGTTTAACAGAAGGAAAATTAGATATGAGGAAAGTAAATCCTATCATCTGGGCTACTGGTGGGGATTTCAATTATTATAAACTAGGAGATAGAATTGATGTTGAAGAGAAAAAAGATGATTGAATCTTAATTGAATTATTCTCAGCCAATCATTTATTTACTTGTTTTTTATCTAAAACACACTATGTTGAGTATACGTGCTAGACTATTCCTTAAAATTATGAAACAAATGTCTATGAAAAAAGAAGGTATCTTAGATGTAGAAAAAGGGAGAAAGAATCTCGAAAGAAGAGTATTTCTTTTTCGAAAGCCTTTAAATGTAGAAGTTATTCAAGCAGAAATTGAGGGAATATCTATTGAATGGTTAATTCCTCCAAAAAGTAACCAAGATTGCGTAATAATATATCTACATGGAGGAGCATATTATTGTGGTTCCTTCAAAACACATAGAGGGATAGCAGCTCGTATTGGTAAAGTTTCAGAGGTTCCAGTTTTGTTCCCAGATTACAGTCTTGCCCCAGAAAAACCATTTCCTGCAGCTTTAGAGGATGTAATAACAGTATATGAATGGTTGATAAAAGAGAAGGGAATTAATCCTGATAAAATTGTTATTGCTGGAGATTCTGCAGGAGGGGGACTGACACTTGCAGTTCTAATCAAATTGCGTGATGACAAAAAAGATCTCCCCGCTGCAGCTGTATGTCTTTCTCCATGTACAGATTTAGCATTAACTGGTGATTCTGTTAAAACAAAAGAAAAAGAAGAATTAATGCTGACAGAAACTGAAATTAAACAAGCAGCTAAATTGTATCTAAAAAATAACGATAATAAGAATCCTCTTGCTTCTCCACTTTACGCAGATATGAAAGGATTACCTCCAATAATGCTTCAAACAGGTACTGAAGAGATTCTATTAGATGATACAACCCGTTTCGTTGAGAAGGCAATGAAAGCAGGAGTAGAGGTAACTTCTGATATATGGTCAGGAATGTGGCACGTTTTTCAGATTTATGGTAACCTTATGCCGGAAAGCAAAAAAGCTATAGAAAAAATAGGGGAATTTATACAAGAAAAATTATTTTAGAATCCCTACACGAACGTTATCAAATCTGGTAGGTGCGATTCCATGCCCTACATAAGCTGCTTGTCCAGGTTCTCCTTTGCCACAGTTTGGTGTTCCGAAAATTTTCCAGTGTTTTTTATTACATACTCCACTAACATTACTCCAGAATTCGGGAGTAATTCCTTCATAGGTTGGATTTTTTATCATTTCAGTCATTTCTCCATTTTCAATTTTCCAACCTATTTCTGTACCAAATTGGAAATTCATTCGAATATCATCTATACTCCAGCTTCTATTAGTCTCTAAGAAATAGCCTTCTTTTGTATCATCAATTAGTTCATCGAATTCCCAGTTTCCAGGTTCTAGATTAACGTTAGTCATTCTTACAATGGGTATTCTATCATATCCCATTGATCTCGCAGCACCAGAACTTCTATCTAATCCTATTGTTTTTGCAGTTTCCCTTGAGGACATAAAACCAGTAAAAATACCTTTATCGACCATGATATTTTTTTGAGCTTTTACACCTTCGTGATCATAGAAAAATGTACCCAATCCGCCA
>JAGLRO010000107.1 GCA_023136245.1 Candidatus Heimdallarchaeota archaeon | reverse complement strand
TGTATCATTTCAGATTGTGTAATGAAGAAAGAATATGCATAAAGGAGGACATTCGCAGGTGGTTTAAACTGCGGTAAAAAATTTAATTCATTAATGTTCCCCAGTTGTCCAGTAAGGAATATTCTAAAAGAATTTGGTAGATAGAAATGAAGAAAATCCCATCCTCGTAGAGGATAGACTAATGCTTGAAGAGTGTAAAAAAGTAACATCAATGAAACAATAACGGTGAGTAAAACTTCCAGCGATTGAGGAATTTTCTTTCTATCAGATAACATGATACGTGGTAGTTTTCTTCTAATCCAAATGTAGATTTTATAGATCAAATAAACAAGCCCGATTGCTAGATAGACATAAACAAACCTCTCTAAAAATGTGGAATTGTCTATTCTGTCTGCTATAATTGCGATGATTAGCATTGGTACAATTAAAGATAAAGTACCTAAAATTAGTGATTCAAGTAAATGTTGAAAGAAAGAATCATTGTTTTTGATTTTCAGAATTTTCTTTCTTAGAATCTCTACTTGAAGTGAACCCATTGCCATAATAGAAATAACAGGTAGTACTACTCGGATATCGATTACAGACATTTATTTTTCCTCATATTCTTTTTCAACATCTGCTGCGGTTTTTGTAGAAGCAAAAACCTTCATTATTTCAAGTTGCCTGAAGTGAGTTGCGGTTATTATAATCGGTATAGTTATAGAAACTGCAGCAATTATAAACCATCCGAAGAGGGGGTCAATGGGCACAGCACGAAATGTTTCCCAGCTTGCAATGTAATATAGTACTGCAAGTACAAGTAAACCTATAGACCAAAGAGTATACTTAATCTTTGCACTAACCTTACCCATAGTTTTAGTCTTCTCCTTTATTGTTCTGTCAAAATCTTTCCTTACTCCCATTAGAGCACTCAATACCGCCCAAATTAGGAAGGATTGAGCAGTTAACATGAGCATGTAGAAAGCGACAATTGTCCATATCATACCAAATAAACCACGTAGTTTTATCATTTTATCTTCTTTGCCTTCTCTTCTCCATGCTACAAAAGCCATGATAATGCTTGCAAAAGAGATCAGAATAGGAGCTAATAATAATAAGGGGAAATTCTGACCTAAAACTGGGCGATAAAAAGTAAACTCAACCAAACTTAGTTTAGATTTTAGCATGTACATAATATAAAGTAATAGATTTACAAACCACATGGATATACCAATTATTGGAGTCAAAGTCGTAGCAATAATGTCGGTTTTATTAATTAGAGAATTCTTTCCGCGAATAATCCTAAAAAACCTTTTTCTGAAAATAGTAGTAATACCATTAGTCCATCTCCAAACTTGATTTATCATACTTATAGGATTCCAGGGAACTAGTCCTTTTGAGCATATTTCATGAATGTATCTAGTTTTATAACCTTCAGACATCAAAACAAATGAAGTGTCAGTATCTTCAGCAAGGGTATCTTCTAGGAAACCTCCAAATTTCTTTAGTAGATCTGCTCTAAACATCCCTGTTGTTCCTGCAAATATTACACCATTTCTGATTCCTCTACTTTTTTGATAAATATGAAAGAATTGGGTATGTATGTAAGCACTACTCCTCAACAGATAATTGTCCTGATTCACGAACATAGGTTTCCCTTGAACAAGAATAATATCATCCTCAACAAATCCAGATAAACATGTTCTAATAAAATTAGAAACTGGGATATGATCAGAATCAAGCATAGCAAAGAAATCACAATCGGTCTGATTCAACACATTGTTGATTGCTCCTGCTTTGAATCCCTTTCTATCAGCTCTCTGAATAAATCTAACATCTCTTTCAACACAAAAATTTTCTATATCAGAAGATGTACCCTTCGGACTATCATCACAAACAACAACTTCGAATCTATCCTTTGGATAATTGATATTCAAAGCACCTTCGATTGTTTGTGAAACGACTTTTAACGGTTCTTTGTAAAGAGGAATAGCAACTACTACATAGGGGAGAGGATCACTAGTTAAATACTTATTATTTTCATCTTTAATTATCTCATAAGATGAAGATGATCCAATATAATAATAGATAAATACGGAATAAAATGCAGATAAAAGCTCAATTAAAAGAATAAGAAAATTAAAAATCAATCCTAAGATTGCTCTCCAATTTGATAAGTTCCCTGAATAAACATCTAATATGAAAAGTATACTAGTAATTATATAATAAGTTAAGAAACCAAATAGAGATAAGGTTAGAGTATACCAAGGAATCTTTTTCCAATTCATCTATTATCTACTCAGTGATGTAGTTAATATCGTTGATAAAATAAGGTTTGTTATGCCTAGTTGTCAAATGCAGATACATACAAACAGGAAAAGTCGCAATCAGTGATAAACCCAGAAGTCCTAAAACTACCCACAATGTTTTCCCAGAAATAAAGTCGAAATATGCTAATGTTGTGATACCAATCCCAAGCAATGAAAAGATTAGAGACAGAGTTATAAATGGAACCTTTTCATTCCATTCATCCTTATCTCGCATTGGAGGACGAAAACGAAAGATAGTTCGAACTACAGCGTAGACAGTAAATGGATTCAATGCAAGAGCAATAATGAAAAATAAAATTAAATCAAGCATATTCATTTCTATGATTTTGCTCCTTCTTGTGAATAACACTGCTATTAATCCTGAAATCTGGTAAGCAATCGCTAAAGCTACAGGCATTATAATTAATGGTGGAAACTGTTGTATAGGAAGACGGATAGCTCTGCTATCAGTAAAATACATTATTACATAAAACATGATAGTAAGGTACATTGATGATGCGATAAAAAATAATAATGTACTGAAATATAGATCAACTTTATCAAATGGAGACATTTTCCCTGTTAAGATCTTTTTCCAGCGAAGTTTGAGAGTATGCATGCTACCCTTTGCCCATCTAAGTATTTGGGAAAGCAAAAGAGAAAAACTAGATGGTATTAATCCAAAACTTCCGTAATCATCTAGTAATTTACTTTTATAGCCTCTACTAAGAATCTGTACTGATAAATCGATATCTTCTGTGAAAGTAGCGGTAGGTATTCCACCAATTTCATCGATTATTTTTTTCCGAAAACATGCAGTAGAACCATTAAAAAGTACAGTTGAACGTCGATTTTTAGATCTTTCAAAAACTTCAAAAAATTGAGCATACATAACTGCTTCCCAGATTTGTAGTTTAGATTTAATGTTATAAAAACCAACTTTAGACTGAACAAAAGCAATATCCTTGTACTCTGTAAGAATTGCTATACTCTTATTCAGAAAATTACGAGTAATTTTATGATCATAATCAAGAAAAACAATGAAATCAGCTTTTGCACTTTTAAGCATTATATTTAACATTCCAGCTTTAAACTGTAAGTTAGTCGTATCATAAACATATTCAGCTGAGTAGTTGTTTGCCATTTCTCGAATCACAGGTAATGAAGGAAAAGTACTATCAGTATCATCTCCAAGAATGATTTGAATCTTTTCTTGTGGATAATTTGCTTTAGTTATTGAATCAAGAGTAGACCCAAGAATCTTCGGTTCAGGTTTGTGAATTGGTATAAGAATGCTAACTAAAGGAAAATCATCCAAATGCAATTCCTCGTCCTCACTTACGTGAGGGGGGTGAAAGGATGTTGTTCCCATATGCTTGAAAAGCATAACTGTATAGAAAATTCCTAGTGCTTCAACTAAGAGAGATAAAATATTCAAAACAGTTTGTGCAATTGTAGTAGGTTGTGTTTGATTAATGATTAAGACAAGAGACCAGATGAAATAGATGATTCCAACAAAAAAAACGCATAATGTAAAAAAGTAGAGTATAATCCCAAAAACTTTCCAAAGAGTAGCCTTATTGGCTTGATTAGGTTGGTCTCTATCCATCTGAAACATCTAACTATTCTATAACATTCAGAGGTTGAATTATTCTATTAAAACTTTCTATGAGAAGAGAGAATAACAGAATCAGAGTGAGCTAGGAAAGTCATATTATCATCGGTTGTTCATAACAATCATCATTTTCGTTATTCTCAATCAAGGAATAAATTAACCAATTATATTAATTGCCTTTGAAACTAGAATTCTAAAATGTTAAAAAAAGCAGTGGAATACTGCAGTTAATCTTCATCATCCTTGAATTCAATTTCTTCTTCTTGTACTTCAACTGTTTCTCCAGATATTAAAGCAGGTTCCCCAGATATTTTTATTTCTTCTTTCATTCGTTTTTCCTTGAGTTGAGCAGGAGATAAAACAGCTTCAAGTTGGTTCTTTGGAACTAAAGGAGGTTCATATCTTGCTAGTAATTGCGAAATCAATACTTTTTCTTTTTCAAGCTTGAGTTCGTCACATAGCTCATTAAATCGTTCTTCATATAGATAAACATCTTCTAGAAGCTTATTGTATATAGTATTCAGTTCTTCGTCTGTAGACTCTACAACATTTGACGATGTAATTTCTTTTATGTAGGCCTTAATGAATCCTTTATCATCTGCTTTTTCGCTTAAATAGAAAATAAAGAGTGAAATATTAGATTGAGCACTATGAACAGCAGTTTGTATAATTTGTTTTTTATAATTCTTAGTTAGAATCTCAATGAACTCATCTTCAGATAATCTTAATTTTTCCACTAGTTCATTTTCCCATTCTTCAGGAAGTTTGGAATAATTAAATGCTAGTGCAGGAACAAGATAATCGAATAAGGGATTTTTGATTTCTTCTAAATCTTCATCTGTCAATTTTTCAAGGAATTTCTTAAACAATTTATAATGATCAAGATTTCCTGATGCTTCAAAATATCTAAGAATTGGTAGAATTGATTCTTTTGGTTGTAAACCCTTGAAGTATAATTTCATTATTACTGGACGAAGAATATAAGGAGTTACTAACATTAAAATAACAGGTAAAAAAGCAAACAAGAATTGTTCTTGAGGTAAAAGCTGCCATAGAAGAATCACAGAACCAATAATTATGACCCAGATTCCAATTTGTATATATCGAACTATTTTCTTTGCTCTTGAGATATTATCACAAAGTTGACAAATCCTATCGGCATTTACATTATAATGCTGATCCAAATTACAGATTGGTAATCCACATTGTGCACAATTACCATCAGTTTGATTATGGTAATGTAAAGCGCAGATTTCAGTACTTGTTGTTTGAACCATAGTTAGAACAAAATATGTTGTTTTTTAACTTTATCGACATGTCCTAGATTTTTTTTAACAAAAAAAAGCAAATTAAGTATACAATTTTCAAAATCGAAATAGAAACGAACTGTCGAAAAAGTATTATACTGAAATCATAAATTATACAATTGTAATATACTTGAAATGTGATTTATATTGAGTTCAGATGATGCTGTCCAAATAATAATCAAAGAAGCTAATGAGATTTTAGCAAAACAAACATTAGATGATTTTTTTACGTATATAGAAAACAAAACCATCAATCTTGAAAAAGAAGATAAAATGCTTGAATCTGCTATAATATGGCATTTCTTTGAGGAAACAGTGGAAAGATTGGGAGACGCGGAATTTCTAGCTTATGCATTAAGTAAATTAATTAGTCGGTATATTTTAATGGAAGAATTGGACAAAGCTAAAGAAATATACGAAAAATCGATAAATGAGAATTTAGATAGTTTCCATTTAAGTACCGTTAGAACCATATATGAAAGGAGATCTGATACTCCAACTAAAAGAGAAATAGTAGAAATAAGTAAAAAAGATGTTTTTGGAGATTTTGTTCCAATACCAGGAGCACCAAATGTGTACTTTGAAACCTCAGCTCAAGCTAGAAACTACTTGTTAAATCAACTACCTGAAGGCACTTTTCTGATGAAGGTTTTAAATCATAAACTCAACAATATTGAGGAAATGGATATATCGACTGAAACGCTTGAAGAATTCGAGGTTATTTCAGTTCAAGAAATTGTGAGGATTGAATAAAATGGTAGAAAGAAAGGCTATTTGGGGATCTACTCGCTATTTTATTGAAATCGAACCCAACACTAACCTGTTTAATACATCTATGAGTGGTCTTGTTTCATTTTATGATACAAGGGATCTAATAAATGAGAAAGATTGTGAGAATCTTCATGATTTAGTCAGAACAGTTTTCGACTTCTGGTCAACAATTTTACCTCCACATGAAACAAGAGTTGCACGCTGGATCGAAGAATACTTATTCAACATGGGTATAAATAGTGAATATTCTTTGATCTTACGATTGATTAGAGCAGAAGAAATGATCGAGCAACAACTGGAAGACATAATAATTGAGTCTGTCAAAATATCAACAATTCATTTAGAAGATCTTTTTGAAATCGAAAAAGAAGTAGGTATCATTGGTAAGTTAATAAAATTGAAACATATACCAGATGATGATTATGTGATGAACGAGTTAGTACAAACACTAATAGATCAAAATCAAATAGATGTCCCCAATGAAATTCAGAGTGTTCATCAATATGTACTGCAAAATGGAGAAAAACAAAATGTAGAGATGTCAAAGGACATTAGTATAGGTGATTCTATAGGTAATTATTGCATTTCTTTTGCTTTAGTAAATAGACATGATAATCCAATAACTAATATAGAGATTTTTGATCAAATCCCATATAGTTTCAATATTATAATGACAGAAACTAACATCGATAATATTGAGAAAGAACAAATTAAAGGTGAAGGAGCTCTTCACCTAAGATGGAAAGTACCAGATCTTGCACCTAAAGATAGAGTAGAAATTAAATATTTTCTAAAACGTAGAATCAGCAGAATTATCTTAGAGGTTGATGAAAAAGAAATCACTGTACTAAATAGCTTTGAAAGCGTCAATCCAACAGATTTAGAGTATAGAGCAACAACAAAATATGTTAACTCTCGAAAAACTCCACTTAAAGCCGTATTCATTGCAGATACGATCCCACCCGAATTTAATATTCTGAAAACAACTCCAGAAGCAATAGCACCTCAGGGTATAATTGAGAGAGCAAAGATGAAAGGTGTAACAGCAAGATGGAGTCACAAGAATATCAATGCTGAGGAAGCAATTGAAAAATCTTACAGACTTGATTTCTTTAGATATTTGTTTAGAGGAAAGAAACTCATTCAAGATAATGAAGGAAATGATATCGTAAAGTGTCTAAAAATAATACAACCTACTACAAGAGAAATAGGTTATAAGATTCTATATGTCATTAAATCTTTATCCCAAGTTGATGAAATAATCTCAATTACTGATAAGATACCTGCTAGTCATGTTATTGCAGGTCAAAATCCTTCTGATGCACAGATAATGGAAGAGACTATCGGAGATGAGAATAAAACTATTTCATGGATTTCTAATCCTCCAAAAAGGAATGAAGAAATTTCTGTACTACTACAAGTATCTGGAGATACACAACCAATTTTTGAGCTATTTGAAGTGAATGTTGGTGATAAAAAAGAAGTAGAAGTTTTGAAGAAAGATATAAACATAGAAAGAGAACTGCTTTCTTACAATTTTGATCAACCATTTATAGTTTAGTCTTTTTGAAATAAAAATTAATATCACTTCTAATTTCCACTCAGTAGATTTATATTTTAGTTGAATATATCATTGCTCAATGGGTCAATCTTACGATGTGATTGTTGTTGGCGCAGGTCCTGCAGGGATTAGTGTTTCTATAGCCTGTGCGAATAATGGTTTAAAGGTTCTAGTTATCGATAAAAAAACTGAAGAGAAAATAGGGGATAAAGTCTGTGGTGAAGCAATATCAAAAGAAACAACAGAGATTGTTGCAAAGGAACTTAACATAGATACTCCCAAAGATAATGAGATTAACACTCAAATAGAGAACCTAGTATTGAGAACTTCTTTACCAATTGATCATATTATTTTACCAGCAATCGGATACATGATCAATAGACATCGATATGGACAAAGACTGCTTAAGGATGCTAAAAGGAAAGGTGTAAACCTTCTACCAGAAACTAAAGTTATCAAGCCTATTATTGAAGAAAAAAAAGTTGTAGGTGTTTTAGTAAAAGCAGAATCTAGCAAAATTGAGGAGTATTTCGCTAGCTATGTAATTGATTGTAGCGGTTTAATGGCTATCATCCGAACAAATCTTCCTGATGATTTTGAACCATTATTAAATAACCAATTGAACAAGACAGATTATGCTCCTTGTTATCGAGAGATTATAGAACTAGAAGAGAAACATGATTTCAATGGAAAAATAGTTCTCCAATATGAAGAAGATATTCCA
This sequence comes from Candidatus Heimdallarchaeota archaeon, assembly GCA_023136245.1. Taxonomy (GTDB): domain Archaea; phylum Asgardarchaeota; class Heimdallarchaeia; order Heimdallarchaeales; family Heimdallarchaeaceae; genus UBA460. The sequence goes on along the minus strand of JAGLRO010000107.1, from coordinate 3,479 downwards.
GAACCCGGATATATCTGGTTCTTTGGAGATGGAGAAAAGAAAATAAACTGTGGAACAGGTTTTATTAAAGAAGGAAAAAATAAAGATAAGAGTGTTAAGTCAGTCTATTTCAAAGCTATGGAAAAATATTTTCCAAAAGGTTCATACAAAGTCATTGATGGAAGAGGAGATAGTGTCCCTATTCGTCCACCTTTATGGAATGCAGTAGCTCCTGGATTGATTGTAGTGGGAGATGCAGCATTTCACGCGGATCCATTAACTGCAGAAGGCCATGGTCCTGCAATGCTAGCAGGACTTCATGCAGGCGAAACAGCAACATATGCAATAAGAAATAATAAACACACTTTGAAGGATTTATGGATTTATAACAAAAAGGTTTTGAAGAGCTTTGGAGCGGAACATGCGAGAAGTAGAATATTGACTTTAACACTTCAAAAATTCGGACCAAAAAAGCTTGAGTTTTTATTAAAACGAGGAGTTATTAAACAAGCTGATTTAACCTCTGCTGGTATATTGAAAAAACACTCAGTATTTTCCTACTTAGAAAGAGCTCTCAGGTGTTTTCCGCGATATTATCTACTCATATTGATGAAGAAAGCAATTGATGCAAGTAAAAATGTAGCTCGTCTTTGTGCTGTTTTTCCTGAAACACCTGATAATTATATTGAATGGAAAATTGAGGTTGAGAAAATATACAAGAAGCTGTCTTCTTAAAGAATTTTGATCAGATTCTAATCCAAACACAATAACCATAATTCTTAAGTTAAGATTAATATAATTTATTTCAATATGAGTCATATTGAAGAAGCTGACGAGAAAACATTCAAACACTGGGCTACAGTAGTTAGTGAAGAAGCAATTCAAAAATTTGGGAATGAACAGGTTGTAGCAACTGGGTGGGCGTCTAGTGGTTATTACCATATAGGTAATTTTAAAGAAGCAGTCACCTGCCGTGCAATTCATCAAGAACTAAGAAACTTTGGAGCTGATTCCAGATTTATTCTTAATATAGATGATTTAGATCCCTTTATTAAAATCCCAGCTTACTTCAAGAAAGATCATGGTAAAGAATTACACAAGTTTCTAGGTCATGCAATTTGCGAAGTCCCAGATCCCTTAGGATGTCACTCTTCATATGCTGAACACTTTACTTCAAATGCATTAGAGATTTTACAGGAATTTAACATTAACCTAGAACCAATTAAGGCATCAGTTGAATACAGACTTGGAAAATATGACAAATATGCGAGGATCTTTCTAGAAAAGCAAGAAGAAGTTTCTAGCTTGATGGAAGAGATAACAGGTTCTAGAATGGAAGAATTCTTTCTGATCCAGTGTCCCAAGTGTAATAAAATTACTTCTCCATTGATAAATAAATTTGAATTTAGAGATGATAGTTTAATTGTTGAAATTCACTGTAGAAGAGAAAAAGCTGGTTGCGATCAGACTTCTACAATTAAGCTAGGTGATACTCTATGGAAACTTAAGTGGAGATTAGATTGGGCAGCTAGACAAGATTACATGAAAGTCACCGTAGAATCCTCAGGTAAAGACCACGGTGTTGCAGGTGGGTCAATAGACAGTGCTCTCGCAATTCATGGGAGAATTTTCAACAAACCGGTTTTACCTCTACTAATTCAACATGGATTTTTGACTTCCGGTGGAAAAAAACTAAGCGGTAGCAGTGGAAGTGGAATGCCAGTTTCAGAATTTCCCAAAATACTGGAACCATCAATTTTTCTATACAAGATATATAGACATAATCTGCGAACAGATTTCGATTTCAAAATTGATCAAGATGTTCCAAGTGCAGCGACTGAATTCGATATTGCAGAAGAGCTCTATTACGATACGATGGATATCGAACATAAGAAAACAAAGGAGAAAACAATTAAAGCATATGAGCTAGCTCTCATGGATAAAGCCTTTGCTGAGAAACCATTTAGATTGGATTATGGGCATTTAGTAACAGTAATGCAAGTATGTTTGTTTGATAAAGAAAAAACCTTCGAAAAATTAAGTTCTAGAAATTTACTATCTGAAACACTGTCTCAAAGTGAAAGAAAACTACTGGATGGAAGATTTGAACGTGCAAAATACTGGATAGAAAACTATGCAAATGAAAGAGTGAAATTCAAGATACATGATGAACCGGATTGTAAGGTTATTGTAAATATTAATCCTGATTTGTGCAAGTTATTACTTGAAGCTGTGCAAGAAATTCCTGCGAATCTAGGGGGAGATGATATCACTCAATTTCTATACGAATATGCAAAAGGTAGAGATATCAAACCTGGTGATTTCTTTTCAACTCTGTATCTGATTCTAACTGGAAAAAAATTCGGTCCTAGAGCAGGAACATTAATAGACATCATAGGGAAGGAAGAGGTTGTAGAGCTGATTGAAAAGGCTCTTAAATGCTTCTAGCCTATTATTAATATAAATTCCATTAACTTACAGAAGAAGGAAAAAAAGAAGAGAATCTGACTATTCGGAAATTTCGATACTTTCAACTGAAGATGGAGCTTCTACAAAGAAGGGTGCATATTCAGGATTTCTCTTCAATAGATCTAATACATCTTCACCTAATTCGGTTACTGACCACCCCTTTTCCTCTTGCGAGATTAGTCCTAGTTGAGTGAGAGAATTCGAGTGTTTTCCAGTTTTCACGTGTGAACGGATTGTATCTAAACCTATCTTCAGTTTTTTTGAAAGCTTCTTATATCCAGCGGATTCTTTAGATAATTCGATTAGAATCAGGCGTTTTGTTCTTCCTAATCTTTCGATTAGTTCTTCAGGAGAATTTAATAAATCTTCCACTCTCTATCACCGGATAAGGTAGTTAACTTTTCGGATAACATATAAAAATTATACCCTATCCTAAATGAGTATTTCGTTCTTCCAAAACTGATATTCCATATGCTTAGAAATGCTCAACGGTTTCCCTCAACAATACATTTAATAGAAACCAGTTGCTTTGAAAATTGATGGTTCACAGAATTTGTTTCAGTGTTTTTGACGACACAGTCGGAACAAAACCTCTTCATTTCAGTAATCTGACAGAAGAAGAATCGCACAAAGTATCCATTAGAATGTTAATGGGGGCTGCAGCTACTGATATTTTACGAGAAGCAAGTGCTGTTATGCCTTTACACGACATTGGTGGTGTTGCATATTCATTTTTCTTTGGTGTTCAATGTAAAAGTAAAAGATCTCCAATAACTATGGCTTGTTTAACTTTTATTATTCCTGAAGGATTACAATCACAATTGTACACAAAAGTTCCTGTTTTCAATTATCACAGTTCAAATGTAGCAAAACAAATTTCTGGTTTACTCTTGTATGAACCTGGATATCAGTTAGATGAATCTTTGAGAGGTAGAATAAACAACTGGGCAAAAAACTTGGGTTCTATTCTAGAAACCAAACAAGATGCTATGGCTGATGTTCAAATAATTGAAGTAGACAGAGCTGTTGCA
>JAGLRO010000106.1 GCA_023136245.1 Candidatus Heimdallarchaeota archaeon | reverse complement strand
GAACATTAGACTTCATACTATCTGGTTAAAAACCATCTATTCTTTAGCTGATGTAAACCTAAAGAAAACTAAAGCGCTTATAGAAGAAGCAAGAGACATGGCTGATGAAGAAGGTTTAGTTCAACTTGCGGAGAAAATCAATCAACAGCAATCAAGACTCTATAATCAGTTACTTCAATGGAATGAATTTATTCAAAAGCAGGATATTGTCTAATAATCAAGATGCAGAATAATTCGCAAAAATCTTAGAAAACATACCTTTATTTTTTTTTCATTTTACTGCAAAGCTATTCTCCTTCTAGTAAGGTCGTTCATACAAGAAGATATCTTATTAGAAAGTAAAGACTGTATTTATAAATTAAATATTTCTAAGATGAATTGAAACTTATGAAGTTAAAATTCAAGTGGTTGATTAAAAATTCAATTATCATAGATGCGACAGTTGCTAAGGTTTGGGAGGTTATTTCTCAACCAGGTAATTTGAACCTTTGTCACCCATTTTGTAAAGAAAATACAGTTAGGAAATGGCCGGGTAAAGATTCAGAAGATACTATTATCTACTATAGTGGTTGGGAAGTTGAAAGAAATTTCTTTGAATGGGAAATAGAAAAAGGATATAAATTGATGATAGGCAGAAAGGGAGGAAGAAAAACAGAAGTTCAATGGGAAATAAAGGAGTCCGAAAAAACTAGAGAAGGAGAGCGAGCTATTTTATCAATATCACTAAAAGTACCAAATCTCCAACATATACCAGTTATATTCAGGTGGATACCACATTTTCTTTTCTTAAAACCGAAAATGAAAAAATATCTGAATTCTGTCGTAAGAGGTTTTGAGTACTATATTACAACAGGAAAACCTATTAAGAGAAATCAGTTTGGATCACATCCTTGGTTTTCACCAAAAATGAATTAGTAAAAAGAAGGAATGGATTGTAGTAATAACCAATTACAATATCCAAGGTTAGATTTAAGAATTGATGAGTATAGTCTTTTCAATATGAATGGATATAGAGAGCTAAAAAATAAGAAATTCCTCATTAGCACAATTAGCATTCTCTTAGTTTCTGTAACGCTCTCTTTAATAATAATAATAGTAGAACCTCAACAAAATCTTGCATCATCTGTAATTTTTACAATACTCTCTTGCATCCTTTTAAGTGTAATATTCTTCCTTCTAGTTCCTACAACGAATAAGAAGATCTTAGAGTATTTATATCAAAAAAGAATACACTTTTTTTCAATAATATCTCTTCTTTTATTTATCCCTCTTCTTAATTTGATATTTTCTCCAAATATATTGAAAGCAATCTTTTCCTATCTTCTGTGGTATTTACTCCCCACAGTACTATTTCTTATACCAATTATTGTTACTCATGATTTCATGAAAAGAATAGCATTCATTTTCCATATATCCTCTGTTGTAGTCTTTGCAATAGGTTTTGATAGGAGATATACCTATGATGCGATAAATGGATTCACTGAATTGCAGTATGAATTTAATGCGTTATGGATTTCTGCTTTAATTTTACTTCTCTATTCTATTCAGTTAGACAATTTCACTGAAAAATTCAATTGGAAAGTAACTTCAAAGAAACTTCTAGTTGCACTAATTGGTTTAATAGTTTTATTCATAATTGTAGTTCCAATAGGATTCCTAACAAAATTCTTGGTTTGGTCTCCTGTATGGCCCGGTATTGGTATGTTCTTCATTACATTTATTGGTATCTGGATTACTATAGCTCTCCCTGAAGAAACAATTGCAAGAGGAGTCATACAACAACAATTGACAGAAAACATAGTGAAAAAAGAAAGCAAAATGTATCCATATTGGAAGTGGATAGCTGTGGTAATATCTTCATTCGTTTTTGGTTTAACTCATTGGAATAACACATCACAGGAATTTGTTTGGATATATATCCTTCTAGCTTCAATAGCAGGAATAATTTACGGTGTTTGTTGGATTTATGGTGGACTATTCTCTGCTATGTTGGTACATACAATGGTTGACTGGATCTGGGCATTATTATTGAAGGCCGGATGAAAGCTGAAAACAGATTGAACAATTATTCCTTGGGAATTGTATCACAATGTAAGTCAAGAAATTACCAAGCTATTTTTGGTCTCCGTTTAGGAGTAGGTATTCTTCCTATTGCTTTCCTTGTATTTGCATTTATTGCATTATATTTTTACCCACTACATGGAAAAAAATTAAAACAAGTAAAATCTGACTTAAATCGGATACACAAGAAAAGAAAATAAAGAATTGATTTACAAGTTTTGATAACAAGATAAATTATGCAAAAGGAATCTTTCAAATGAAACAATCAAAATCTGAAGAACAGAAAACTTGTTGTGGTGCTGATCTTCCTCAAAAGGAAGTGTCTACAGTATATAACAAAAAGAAATTTCATTTTTGTGAAACCGCATGCTTAGAATTATTTATGAAAGATCCTGAAAAATTCATGGCAACTACCCACTTTAGGCTGAATTTTGAAGATTTAGAAGATGCTTAGAACACGAAAATTTATGTAAATGTAGTCATAGAGAACTTCTTATGGGTATATTTAATTCCGATTTGTTCTTCGGAGTTCTTATCGGCTTAATAGCATATATCTCGTTATATATTGGAAAAGGTATCCAAAAATATGCAATTGTGGGGTTACAAGAGGAAAAAACCATAAAAAGTAAACACTCTGGAATCTGGATCTTTGGAACTGTTTTAACAGCATTATTTGTTTTTATTCAGTGGGTACCTTTAGCAGTTTTTCATACTCCAATGAATCTGATTGCTCCACTTGAGGGAGTTGGATTAATCACATTATTGATCTTTTCTTTTTTCGTTCTAAAAGAATCGATATCAAAGGAAGAAATTATGGGAGTTATACTAATACTAGCTGGAACAGTGATAATTAATGTTGCAGCAAAAAATCCTGTTGAATTACTTCAAGAAGATTTCACTTTGAATGCTTTTCTAATTGCATTGGGTATTCTTCTTTTTATCAGTATTCCATTAAATATCATTGCTTTTCGAAAACCTTCTAACATTATTGGAATCTTATTAGGATTAAATGCTGGATGTTTCATGGCCTTTCAGACACTAGCTAAAAGGCTTTCAGATATTGGAGAACTCGCTCTTATTTTCACTTTTATAACTTTTGCATTTGCTACAATTACTCTTGCTATTACCCAATTTGCTTTCACAATGGCTAGGGCGAATGTTGTGGTTCCTAGTTTTGCATCTACAAGTATAATTCTAACAATAGTACTAGGAATACTCGTTATCAATGAAAAAATTGTAAACCTCCAAATTGCTGGAATAGTACTCATAATTACTGGGATTATTACAATGAATCTGAATCTAAAATCCTTAATTGAGAAAATGATGAAAAATAAGACTAATCAAAACATCTCATGACCAATTGCTGAATAAGCTATTTGAATTAAAAACCGAATAAAGAAATGGTATGCCACTATAATGAATGCAAAGATCAACAGAGCTAGAGATTGCAAACTTAAAGCTGTTATTCTTCTACTCCTCTCTTTCTTCGTTATTTCTCTTTTATACAATCTAGTTGTTTGATAGAAAATTCCGTTTAAACAAATTAATGTAATAAATGAAGCATTCATGTAAAAACCTGATTGAACAGCTGATCTACCATATACCCATTCAACCTTACCCTCTCTGTTCACTTCAACTACCTTCCCTCCATAATCTCCACTTATCAAAACATTTCCATTTTCCAGCATATCAGCTTCATAAGGAATTATAACATTCTTGCTGTATTTCCACAAGATTTCTTTGGATTCTTTATCAATCTCGATTATTCTATTGTTAAAACAATCAGTTATCAAAATTCTACCATTTTCTAGTTCATCAGCATCTCTTGGCCATCTTAAACCTTCATCGTATTTCCAAACTATTTCTTTAGTAGTTTTGTTCACCTCTATAATCCTATTATTTTGTGAGTCAGCAATAATGATATTACCATTACTCATATAATCAGGATTATGTTGTTGTTTTATCATAGAATGATTCCCATAATCTCCATACCACCAAACAATATTTGATGGATTATTGGGTGGTCCAAGAATTTCTGCTGTATAATTGATTTCTACAACAAGATCAAAATTCCTTATAGAAATCAAACAAGCATTCCAAGTTCCATACTGTTTAAACTCTACATCATTCATATGAGTGAAATCATAAACTAGAGGGTTGTTATAGTAGTGTTCAGAATCCCAGTCAGGATTAACTTGTGTCCAATTGATTTGTTTAGGTTCCCAACTCCAAACAATGTCTTTGTTGGGATAGTTGACTTCTATGATCCTATCCTTACTAGTATCAGCAACGAGTAAATGTCCATTTGGAAGTTCCAAAACTTCATGAGGTATACCCAGGTTTGTTATTTCCCAGATTTCTTCACCGTTAGAATTTACTTCAATAACTTTATGTACATCGCTTTCTGCAGGAAAGGGTTGCTGTTCATCAGCTCTATCTATATGTTCAAACATCTCACCGAAAGTTGTAGTGCAAACCAATGTATTTCCATTTACTTTTCTATCTGCGTCATGAGGAGCGGTTATAGTCTGATTTCTATAGTAGCTGAAAAAGAGAGAAAAGTTAGCAATTAGAATAAATAAAATTAACAATCCAAGTATTTTGAACCTGTACCTATGTTCTAGCATCTGAAAATCAAAGATAGGAGAAATTAGTTATTTATTAAATTATTCCCAAACAGATATTAGGCCAGTAAACCCTAAACAAAAACACTTTCTAGATATTTTGATAATTCCATTCGTTCATCTAAAGATAGTTCTACGTCATCCTTTATTTTCTCAAAATAGGTATACCATTCACCTGTGAATGAACGAAACTCTTCTACTATTAGTTTTAATTTCTGCATAGCATGGTAAGATTTCCCTATAAACACATATACTATCAGTATATCTTTTTGAGAATTAATTGCAATAGTATAGTTTCGATGCTTCAAACGCTTGATCACTTCATCACTCAATTCTTCAGAGTTTCTGTACTCATCAATTGTAGTCAGTATACCTTGCAGTAGTTCATCTTCAAGTGAAACTTCACTTAATGATTCAGAAAAAAGAACAGAACCATCTTGATTCATTATAAGAAAGAAATTTGGTGATTCCATTTCGTCAACAACATCAATAAAAGTGAAATTGTTTCTTATCATTTTACCAAGTATATCTTCAATGTGAGTAAATTCAAACCTTTCCTCTAAGCTTGGTAAATAAGTAGACATTCCTTCCCATTTACTTAATTGATCAAGGAGAACATCATACTCATTAGAAATCACTTTAGCCAGATTAATTATACCTTTTTCTTCTGTAATGGATTGTGCCCGTTCTAGTAATAATTGCCCCTCTTTAATGTTAAATTCAATGAGTTCTAGTTTGGATTGTAAGAGAAGTGATTGTGAAAGTAAAATATAGGATCTTTGCTGCTCTGCTATTTTCTTTAAGTATTTTATACTATTCTTTAATTTCTCATAAACTTCTGTATCATTTGTTCTCTGTATTATTTTCAGATATGAATCACATAAATGAAAAATTACTAATCCATTTACTTCCAAGTGAACAGTTTCATCATATGCTACTTCTTCTAGAAGAGTAATGGCTTCACTCCAACTATTTTCTTCTTGTTTTGTTTTAAGAAGTATTGCTTTAGCTAGATAATAGATTTTTTTGAAAATTGGTTCATCCTTCAATAAAGATAGAATTTCGATTTGTTCTAAATTCTGCAATGCTTCTTCATACTTTTCCATTTCAATTAAAACTAAATTCATTCGAAGAAGTGTCCATGGATAATGCCTTGTACCAATTATCTTTGCTTCTTTAAAGGATTTTAAGCTTTTTTGGTAGTAGTTTAATGCAGTTTTTAAATCTCTTTTCAACCAATATAAATATCCTAAATCCATGTAGTTACATGCAAAAGAATAGGGATCACCTGTTTCTTCACAAATCGATATACTCTTGAGAAAATAATCCAGTGCTTTATCTAATTCTCCCATATGTAAATGGGTGACTGCTAACATTGCAGTAGAAAAATCAATTTCATTGAAGTATTCAAGTCTTTCAGCAAGCTCTAGAGTTTTCTGTGCATAATTTATAGCTTTTTTGAGTTCTCCTGACCAAACATATGAAGTGCTGAGATTACGATAAGAATTAACAAGCTGATGATCAAGACCTAATCTTTTTGAGATATTTATGCTTTCTTCAATATTTGCCAAAGAACTAGTAGAAGGATCTCCTTTTATTACAAGTAATTTAGCCTTTCTTTTCAGATATTCTTCAGATTCTTTGTCATCAAAAGAATCTAGTATTTTATCAGCTAGTTTTATTTTTTCTTTTCTTAGTTCATATTCACCAGCACGATAATAAGCAATAGGTAAAACAATTACAGAGTCAAACATCAATTGCTTGTTGTTGAGTTTCTTGCTTTCCTCAAAAGCTTCTTCTCCATATTTTATTACCTCAGAATAAGGAAAAGTTTCAAAATGGATTTGAGCTTTGGAGATTTTACATCTTATTTTCTCTTTTTCATTAGCTCTTTCATTAAGAATTATGGAATCAATTCTTTCTTGTGCTATATTATATTTTCCAATGATTATGAGTTGTTCAATTTCCTCTAATTCTTTAGTAAAAATCCCATTCATCTTCATTATCTACTGCCAGTTTTCAAAATAATTATACTGTGTAATTTTAATAGTTTTTGCTATTAATTTATAATTAAAACAAAATACTTTATTCAAAAGTGTTTCAAAATCAGAAAGTTTTTTAATATGTATCGGATTCTAGTACACGTAATAGTGAAGTGAGTATAATGCCAGATATAACCGATACAGAAAAATCTCAGATAAGAGAGATAGCTAAAGAATATGCTACAGCATTATGGAGAATACCATTTAATGATGGATTAGTGCTTTATGTTAAAACAAATAATGAGTTACACATACATCCTGCAAGGTGGAAATACTGTCTGAAATGTGGGGAAATTAACAAAAAAGAAAGAATGAACAAGCACAGATGTCTAATTGATGTTGAAGATTTTCCTATTCTAATTCAAACTTCCTGGTATAAGCTCAAAGAGTTCTTCCTAACAGATCTCTATAAAGAATTCATGAAAGAAGTAGGTATTGATAAGATACCCTCCATTGTGCCAATTACTGAAACCATTGAAGAATCTAAGGAAACAAAAGAAACAAAAATACCTGCTTCAGAGAAAGAAGGGATATAACAACATATTATTTTCATTTTTTTATTGAAAAAATTAAAACATTTTTGCGAAAAGTTTTTATATGTGTCGCGTTTAGTTACATATGTATGTGGCAAATAATGACGCATATGTGTGTCGAAATTTGTTTCATATGCTCGATTGGAGGTTAAAAAATGAACAAGAAAAAAACAATAATAATTCTGGGTGCATTTTGCATTCTTCTCTTTGGTTTAGTTCCTCTTGCTACCGCTAATGACTATGTTACTTATGGAGATGTTCAAGCTAGTTTCAATGCAATGCTCAACGGTGGAAATACCTTAATATTTAATGCAGAATTCGATATTGAAAGAGAAATATTACCAGCAGTTCTCGATGGTAGATTTGATGGAAGAATTGTTCCATGGTACAATGGCATGACTTACCGATACGAAGATGCTCATGGTATTTATGGGGCAATCTACGTAACCGAAGAAGTACTTCAATTTGCTCAATTTATATTGTATTATTATTTTGGAGTTATTTTCACCTATGATAATATCAATGAAGGATGTATGGAGTATCTATCTTGGTTTACTACTACTGCCACTCTAAATGGTGAACCTCTGGAAATGAAATATACACCAATTAAGAATGGTAATGGGGTTGATGTCAATGACGATCCAATATTATGGTGGTTTAACGTAGGAACTTTATTCAAGCCTGGAGAACTAGAACCCGGTCAATATCATTTGGTCACATATTATTGGATGAATCCTCTTGGTATCTTCCCTTATCCAATTCCCAATTTCATTACACCACCTGATGACATTTGGTTCACTATAGAATAGAATGCAATGTGCTTTCTTTTCATTTT
>JAGLRO010000105.1 GCA_023136245.1 Candidatus Heimdallarchaeota archaeon | reverse complement strand
AACCTCAAAAAACTGCATTTATACTAGAACCTTTTCAATTAGGTTTAACCATTCATGAAAGCTGTGGACATCCTACAGAATTAGACAGAGTCCTTGGATGGGAGGCAGACTTTGCTGGTACAAGTTTCCTCACTCTTGATAAGCTTGGAACAGAGTACAAATATGGTTCTGAAAAAGTTAACCTTGTTTGTGATCCAACAATGCCTTATGTTTTGGGTCATGAGAAATATGACCATGAAGGTGTAACTACTAAAAAATTTGATGTAGTACGAGAGGGTATATTTGAAGGTTATCAATCAGATAGACAAACTGCAAAAATTGTAGGCTTAGAAAATAGTAATGGAAACGCGCGTATAGATCGATACAATAGAGTACCCTTAGTACGAATGAGTAATTTATATTTAGAGCCTGATTCTGAAGGTCCAAAGAATATTGATGAATTAATTGAAGAAACTAAGGAAGGAATCTATGGTATTGGATGGAAATCTCATTCAATTGATGACAAAAGAACAAATTTCCAGTTTGCAGTACAGATAGCCTATGAAATTAAGAATGGTGAGATTACACACCCGCTCAAGAACACAATCTATCAAGCAGTGACTCCTGAATTTTGGGGTGGATTGGACATGATGACACAAGAATGGGCAATTAAAGGGCTAGGGCCAAATTGCGGAAAAGGAGCTCCACATATGCAAGCTATGTGGGTATCACATGGAGGGCCTTATTCAAGATTTCAAGATGTGAGTATTTTTTCAGGGTGATAAAAATGAGTATGGAACAACAAAAAGAATTACTTCAGGAGCTCTCGAAGATTGCTTTAAGACGTGTAAAGGAATTGGGAGCAGAAGCATATGTTAATGCAAACGTAGGAAAAGAATTTGCAACAAGATTTTCTAATTCAGAAATTTTGCAGAATTACGTTGATTTCAGAAGATCATTTGAGTTAACAGTTATTTATAATGATAAGCAAAAATCTACTTCTACTACAAATAACCTCTCAGAAGAAAGTGTTCTAAAATTAGCTGATTATGTAACAAAAGTAGCTAAATTAGTACCTCCAGATCCTATGTATCCTGGGACTTTGAAAGAGGAACAACACTATCAAAACTTAAATTTAAATGATCCAAATGCGCAATCACTTCAACCAATTGACATTGTCGATAAGATAGAAGGAGCTATCATCGCTGGAGAAGCAGTTGATCAAAAAGTAGTAGGTGTATCAGGTAATTTCCTACTTTCAGATGGTTTTAGATTATTCGCTTCATCTTCTGATTTAGAATTAGATTTTCCAACGACAAATATTAGATCGACTTTGAACATAAGTGCCAAAGAATCTGAGGAAGAAAGCCGATCCAACAGCAATTTCGGTGCTCGTTACTTTAGTAAACTAGACATGGAAACTGAATCTCAAGAAGTTGCTGAAAGAGCTGTTAATGGATTAGGTGCAGAAACTATAGAACCAGGAGAATACGAGGTCATATTCGATCATCAAGCGTCTTCAACCGTTGTAGTAATGGCAGCATTTGCAACATCTTCAATGCAGCTAATCAACCGAAGGAGTTTTCTTACAGACAAAATTGGACAACAAGTTTTTGATAATAATTTCTCTCTAGATAATGATCCTCATAATCCAGATTTACTGAGTTCTCGTCCAATTGATGACGAAGGAATGGCTACACAAGATTTTCCAGTTTTTGAAGATGGCATCTTGAAAAATTATTCATTTTCCAGACTTCATGCAGCTAAACTGGGAGCTAAGCCTAAAGGATGTGGTGTAAACTTTTTTGGGAATACCATTGGATTTCCTTTCGCAATGGTTATGAGACCAGGTAATAAATCAAAAGAAGATCTAATTTCTGAAGTCGACAATGGATTACTAATAACAAATCTTCATTACACAAATTATGTCAATCCTCCAGTTGGTTCTATTACAGGGATGTCAAAAGATGGACTATTCATAATTAAGAACGGTGAAATCATAGGATCTGCAAAAAACATGAGATTTACTGATGAACTGCCTAGATTCTTAAATGAGATTGATGTCGGAAATGAGCTAAGACAACCTACTTCAATGATGGGTGGAATGATAGTAGCTCCAATTAGAGCAAAAAGCTTTAAATTCACAAGCAAAACAGGACATTAAATATGAGAGCTTAATGCTCTTCCTTTCTCCTTATTTCAAATGAGTATTTTTCCTTGTCAATCCACGGACATACAACACAATCACTACAAGAACTATCACAGCTTCCTTGGGATAGAAAGAACCTAACTAATCTTCTTTTTATTTTCGACCAGTAAGTCTGTTTACTTGAATCTTGATTCATTTTATCTCCTCATATGATTCTAAATAAAATCTGAAAAACTACAGTTGTTAGGATTGTTGTAATAACCAATGGATAAAAGAAACCAATTAATGTCATTTTCCAGCTCTTAGTTTCAGATCTGATTGTTGCTAGCGTCGCAAAGCAAGGAGCATATGTCAATTGGAAAAGTAGAAAAGAAACAGCTTGGGGAATGGACCAACTTAAACGTAGGGAATTTACAACACTTCCACCCATGCCATAGAGTATCCCTATAGCTGAAATGATAGTTTCTTTTGCAGGGATGCCAAAGACAAGAGGAACCATCATTTTCCAGTCAAATCCTAAAAGAGGTTCAGTTATAACAGCTAACCCCCTACCAATATATCCAGCTATTGTGTATTCAGATTCAACTCCAAATGGAATATGACTTATAAACCAGATGAATATTGAAGCTAAGAAGATGAACGTTCCTGCTTTTTTAATAAAAATCCCAGCTCTTTGCCAGGTTAGATGTAATACATTTCTGAATTTTGGGTATCTATATTCCGGTAATTCTAGAATAAGCGGTAATGGATCTTCTTGTTTATAGAAAAATTGAAATATTAAACTTGTTAGCAGAACCAGTAGGATACTTACTCCATATAGAGTAAGCATTAAAAGAGCAGCTAACCATGGTTGGAAGAATATCCCTGTTAAGAATGCAATTACACCCAATCTTGCAGCACAAGGTATAAATGAATTTGCGATAATCATTGTTACTCTATCTTTCTCATTCTTTATCGTTCGAGTAGCCATAATTCCAGCAACATTGCATCCAAAACCCATAATTAAGCTTAGAAATGTTGTTCCTTGCAAACCGAATTTTCCCATTACTTTGTCCATTAGATATGCAGATCTAGCAAGATAACCTGAATCTTCCATTATTGCTATTAGAGCATAGAAAATAAGAATGATTGGAAGGAATAACAAGACAGCAGCAACACCAGCTATTGCGCCATCAACAATTAAACTATTCAGAAAAAGGGGACTATTAATGTTCTCTAATGACAATCTCACCCATTCTGATAAACGTTGGACTAAATAATCAATCCCATTGATAATAGGAGTAGACGCGTAAAATGTAATGAGAAAGAAAGCTGCAAATAACATGATAAGAATTGGATATCCCCAAAATCTATGTATGATTATTTTATCTGCTTTATCACTCTTATTCTGTGTGAAATCAGTAGTACCAGAAATTGAAGAGTTTACAATTGTATGAAGAGATGTATATTTTCTTTTCGAAAGCTCTATTGCAGGGTCATATTTTTCAACTAGTAAGAGGTTTTCAATTTTCGTTTTAACATCATCCAATTCAAACTCCTTTTCTAGATCATTAAGAATCGCTGTATCTCCCTCTAGGACTTTAAAAGCTAACCATCTTGTTGGATAA
>JAGLRO010000104.1 GCA_023136245.1 Candidatus Heimdallarchaeota archaeon | reverse complement strand
AGGATTTTTCTTATTTTTAATGAGAGTAAATGATTATGCTAGTATTAGCTCTCCTCTTGCTTTTTCCAATATCTGATTAATCATATATTCCTCATTATCCTTCCAAGCTTGTTCCATGAATGAATAATTATCTGGATTGAATGGTTTGGTAACAGTTGTTTGCGGATCAAGCATCATAATCTGCAAATCTGGGAATAAAGACCACAATAGATTGATTAAATCCAACTTATCTTTTGGTGGAAGAAGAATTTTCCACAAAAATCCTGTTTCTGTATCTCGAAAATCTGATTCAAAAGGTAAAGGAAGATTTTGAAGAAGATATATTATCTTAGTCATAGCCCTCTGACTGCATATTGCCTTGAAAATCAGTTCATCATAAAGACCAAAAAAAGATCTGTTAAACTCAACTAGATAATTTCGAATAACGTTCTTACTAAGAAATTTCTTATGTCTTGAAATGGTGTAGGGTGGTGCTCCTAGTTGTTTCGATAAATTTGCGTATTTTTGAGTTGGATCATGCACTAATTCTTCAAGTAATTGGAAATCTAGATGTCTAAGTCGCTTGAGTACATTCTTTGGTTTTTCTTTTGAAATTCGTTTAAAATAATCAAATTGAGGAATATAATCCACACTATCGATGTTCTTCTTCCAAATATCCCAATCAAAAGACCATTTACCACTATTTGGATCCCAATAGGATAAATCAATACGAGTTTTGATTCCTCTACCAATTGTTGTTGAGTGAACTATTTCAGTAATTAAGTTGTTTTCCTTCAGATAATTTAACAAATCTATGAATTTACTAATAGATCCTATAGGAATGTGAACCTTCAGAAAAATACCTGTTATTCCACCATAGCACCTTTGTCGTACAACTAAATATGGGTGAAAGTCAATAATTTTTTCAACTATCAGATATTTATCAATAGAATCTACACTTAATAAGAAAATATGGCTTTCGAGACCCATTGCTTCTGGATGATATTCAGCGTGAAAACTATTTATCACATTTTCTTTAAGAAGATTTTCTATTCTTTTCTTGACGGTAGGTGATGAAAGTTTAGTTTTTTCTAACACTTTAATTTTTTCAGCAAGTCTACTATATGGTAACAATGGATCCTTTAGTATGTGTGACAATATTAAATACTCTTCTCGTTTAAGACTCAAGCTATTTCAAGGAAGATTCTAAAGAAGACTTAAAAAAAGTTTGTACTGAAAAGAAATGAAAGATTAGCGATTCCGCTTTCTCCTTCTCGCTAGTACAGTACCTAATATCACAAAAGCTATTGTTGTTGATATTAACCATGGATAAGAGGTTTTTTCTGGTGTAGTTGGTGGTGGTGTGTATGGAGGTGGAGGAACATATAAGCCATAAACAACGTCTATATCGAACGGTTCAAGATAACCAGGAGCTTGTTCTGCTAACGAGCGTATTTTTATTGTGAAACTCTTAAACAAACCCGATGTAGCATTGAAAGCAATTGAAGCGTTTAATTGAAAATTAGTTATATTAGAAGGAATAATGAATAAACCTCCTGTATCTCCAGGATCTATAAAACCAGATAATATAGATGCGTTAACTTCTGGTGCATACATATCAAAATAAAGACTCAGATAGTTTTCATTCAAAATCGAATGTGAATCAGTATATGTTACATTTGCAAAATCTGTTATGTTTGCTAGAAGATCATCTAAAACAAGAATAGATGTTGTTTCATTAACAATTTGCCCAAAATATAGCAAATAATCAGGAATGGTTCCTATTTCCAGTGGTAGAACAATCGGTAATCCAACAGGCGTTGTGTAGACATCTTCTCCAACTTGAGTGCTCACGAAATTTGTGGAAGAAGTTGATACTCCTCCTGTTGAATTATAAACATCGTATGTATACCCAGTACTATTAAAATTAGTAAATATTATCGTCATCGAAACGTTTTCTTTGAGTAAAGATGATAAATCTGATCCACCGAACATCTTTAGTGTTTTTAATTCATACTCATAAGTTTCATCTGCTTCTACACCCCAATTTGTCGCGGCATTTGAGGGAGTAATAAAAGCTAGAGAAAATATAATTATTAGAATCCCGCAAGGCATTAACAAATCCTTTCTCATTTTTTCATTCACTGGATAAATTGTTTGCTTAATTGTTTTTATATCTATTCATTCTCGTACGGATGTTCCTTGATGTTTCCACGTGCCATTTCAATAACTTTACTCGCAATTTCATCATTAACAGCAAGAACTTCTTTTATATCTTCTATAGTTGCTGAAGCGATTTCCTCCAATCCCTTATATTCAACAAAAAGCAATTGAACTTTTCTCTTTCCTATTCCTTTTATTTTTTCGAAAATTGAACTTTTAACAGCTTTTGATCTTAAGAGCTTGTGATAATTTATTGCAAATCTATGTGACTCATTTCTAACATATTGAACCAGTTTTAAAACTGGAGATTCTTGCTCAAAAATCAAAGGTTCTTCTGACCAATCAACAAAAATTTCCTCATTCTTTTTAGCGATACTTATGACAGGAAAAGGCAATTGAAGTTTTTCTAAAACCTTTTTAGCTATGTTCAGTTGTCCTTTTCCTCCATCAATAATAATGAGATCTGGAAGGGGATCATTCTTAAGAATTTCAGATTTATATCTTCGCAAAATAATCTCTTCCATCATTGCATAATCATCAGGATCCGTATAGGTTTTTCTAATTCTGAATCTTCTATACAGTTTTTTTTGTGGTTTTCCATCCTCAAAAACTATGCAGGATCCAACGGAGAATTGACCCTTTAGGGTTGAGATATCAAAACCATGTATTATGTTTGGAATATTTGGTAAATTCAAATCTTCTTTCATATTCTCCAAAATCACTTCTGAAATCTCTTGATACTGTTTATCTTTTAGGAATTTTAATAGTTCATTACGAGCATTTCTAGCAGCGATACTAACTAGCTGTTCATCTGTATCTTCTTCTATTGAAGTGATAGAAATGTCTTCAATTGGTTTGAAACGTTCAGTTAAATTTTCTTTTGCTACTAACTCATATTCTGGAACATTTTGACCATAAATAAAGGTAACAATTTCTCCTACAGTATTTAATAATTCATTTTCTGAATAGATATAATTGCGTATATTCTGAACTCTATGATTTCGAACCTCTAATTTGCATATTGCCAAACTGTTTTCTTCTTCTTCAAAAGCTAAAATATCTATATTTTTCCTTTTTGAATCTATATCCTGTTGAATACTCATAATAGTCCGGACAGCTTGTACAAGATCACGAAGAATAACTGCTTTTTCAAAATTGGATACTTTAGAAGCAGACCACATTTCGCTTTCGAGATTGTCTAATAGATCAGCTACATCACCTTTTAGAAAAGAAATTACGTTTCTAACAGTCTTCTTGTATTCTTTTGAAGTAATATCATTCTTGCACGGTGCTAAACATCGTCCTAGCTTTTCTCTCATACATCTTACATTTGTACCTCGTTTTCTTAGATTTTCAACGTTTTTTCCACAATTACAAATTGGAAAGAGTCTAAGAACTAATTTTGCTGTTTGTCTGAGCATTGTATTTTTTGTAAACGGTCCAAAGTAAATGCTCTTTTCATTCCTTAAGTCTGTTTCTCTAACAATCAACAACTGAGGATATTTCTCTTCTAGTGTTACTCTTAGCAATAAGTGAGATTTATCATCTTTAAGCATAGAATTAAGTTTGGGGGATAGCTGATGGATAAGTTTTTTTTCAAGAATTAATGCCTCAGATTCGTTTCGTGTTAAAATCCAATCAACTCTATTTGCTAGCTCTTGAAGTTTTTCCTCCTTTGGTAGAAATGCATTTTGAAAATGCTGTTTGACGCGACTTTTGAGATCCTTTGCTTTTCCAACGTAAATTACTTTGTCTTCTTTGTCTTTAATAAGATAAATTCCGGGTTCATCAGGTAAATCTTCCAAATCAGATAGAAGACTCATTTACTTCCCACCATTTTTTCAAGTTCTCTAATTTTATCTCTGTAAATAGCTGCTTTCTCAAAATCAAGTAAACCAGCAGCTTCTGCCATTTTTTCTTTAAGATCTTCTATGACAAAAAATAAGTCTTCTGTAGTTAAATCCTCTGGTACTTCTACTTTTTCTTCTTCTCTTGGAGTTATCTGCATTAGATGTTCTACAATCGATTTAACTTCCTTTCTTATTGTAGTGGGGGTAATGTTATTCTTTATATTATATTCTTGCTGAATTCTTCTTCTACGATTATTCTCATTTATTGCTTCTTTCATTGAGCCAGTTAGATTTACAGCATAAAGAATAACACTCCCATGAACATTTCTACTTGCTCTCCCCATCAATTGAATAAGAGAGGTTTTTGAACGTAAAAATCCTTCCTTATCAGCATCTAGAACCGCCACAAGGGCAACTTCAGGAAGATCTAAACCTTCTCGAAGAAGA
This sequence comes from Candidatus Heimdallarchaeota archaeon, assembly GCA_023136245.1. Classification (GTDB taxonomy): domain Archaea; phylum Asgardarchaeota; class Heimdallarchaeia; order Heimdallarchaeales; family Heimdallarchaeaceae; genus UBA460. Next base: position 3,242 of record JAGLRO010000104.1, on the reverse strand, counting down.
TTAATTCCTACAACAACATCATATTTACCTAATCTTAAATCCTTCAAAATATCAATTCGGTCCAAAGTATTAACTTCATGATGTAGATAAACTGATTTTATTTGCATATCAAGAAGATAATCTGATAACATTTCTGCACTTTGTTTTGTTAGAGTTGTTACAAGTACTCTTTCACCTTTTATTGTTCGTTGATTTATCTCACTTACAAGGTCTGTTATTTGTCCCTCTATATTTCTGACCTCAATTTTCGGATCAATCAAACCAGTAGGTCTAATAATTTGTTCGACAATTTGGCTGGAAATTTGGAATTCATAGGGACCTGGAGTAGCACTTGTAAAAATGACAGTTTTCATGTATTTCTCTGTTTCCTCAAACCTAAGAGGTCGATTATCAAATGCAGAAGTCATTCGAAAACCATAATTAATTAAATTCTTTTTACGAGAATAATCACCCGCATACATACCGCGGAGTTGAGGTATAGTTAGATGAGATTCATCAATAAAAAGCAAAAAATCTTTAGGAAAATGATCAAGCAAAGTAAATGGTTTCTCTCCTTGTTTCCTTCGATCTAGATGACGAGAGTAATTTTCTATACCTGGACAACCTCCAGTTTCTCTTAAGAGTTCTAAATCATAGAGAGTCCTTTGTCTTAATCTATGTCTTTCTATGACTTTATTTTCTTTTTCCAATTCAGCTAATCGCATATCTAGTTCAAGTTTAATGTCTTCTAATGCTGATTCAAAAAAAGCATCGTTTGCCAGATATTGAGTACCTGGATAGATAGAGAGATGATTATATTCTCTGATTTTTTCTCCAGTAACTGGATGGCGAGCAGTGATTCTCTCAATTTCATCTCCAAAAAACTCTACACGATATACATAGTCCCCATATAAGGGGAAAATATCTATAGAGTCTCCACGAACCCTAAAAAATTTACGATCAAGACTAACATCATTTCTTTCATATTGGTTCCTAACAAGTTCGAGCATCAAATCCTGTCTATCAAGAGTCTCACCAATAGTAAGATCTATTCTCTTTGAACGATACATCTCTGGGGAACCAGTACCATAAATACATGAAACTGAAGCACAAATAATAACATCATCACGTGTTGCTAGAGCTTCAAGAGCCGTATGACGTAAACGCTCAATTTCTTTATTTATATCAACATCTTTCTCAATGTAAAGATCTTTAGAAGGAAGGTAAGCTTCTGGTTGGTAGTAATCATAAAAACTGACATAATAGTTAACACTTGCAGAAGGAAAGAGAGTTTTAAATTCTCCAAATAGCTGTGCGACTAGAGTTTTATTAGGACCAATTATCAGAGAAGGCTTCTTTGTGGCATCAATAATGTGTGCCATACTCATTGTTTTACCGCTTCCAGTTACACCGAGTAGTGTTTGTTGTTGGTATCCTTTTTTTATTCCTTTCACTAATTGTTCAATAGCTTTTGGTTGATCTCCTCGAGGTTTTAGAACGGTTTCAATATCCAAAGGCATTGTTGTTTCTCCTATCTTATGCTGATTAAAAAGTATGCTTATTTGTCAGAAAGTTTTCATAATATAAACTAGGAAAACTTACTCTTGAGGTAATTAAACATCCTTTTTCTTTCGAGCAATGTAATCCAACTTAACTATTTCTTCTGTCCGTCCTTCTGCTTCCCAGTCAAGAATCATTTTTCCAAATTGTATTTTTCATATCTGTTCAAAAAACCTAGTATTGTAATATCACTTGTGTGCAGAATCATCATAAATCACATCAAACTTAATATCGTTTAGCACAAATTATATACCCTTATTTCTTTATTGAAAAGATAGATTCAGTTTTTTTGCGTTTTTATATACTGAATTCTTATATTCTATTGTTGAGAACATGGTATCTACTAAAAGAAGACAAATTCAGTTTCTTGAACAAGAGGAAGAAAAACCCCTTCACAAGAGAAGAGCTTTACAATTGCTCGATTCATATAAAATACGTGAAAGATTGAAAGGATATGCCCTTTTGACAACATGTTTTCATCTGTGCTCAACTGAGACAAAAGATTACATCAGAAAAAAATGGAAGCAAGAAACAGAATTAAATAAAACAAGGAAGGGTTTCATTAATTATTGTACTAAGATTTTTTCTAGATAAGTATCAATTCGATTCAGTGTCAATTGGAAAATATACTGGAAATATTAGTTTCGCAAAGTTCTGATATATTTCTACACTGTAATCCTTTTGCTCTATCAAACCTTCTAATTTTACTATTTCAGTTTCATTATATCCTTTCATCTTTGGAAATGATTCAGGGTCTCCATAATCAAGTATTTTATGGATAATATCGCCCAGTGCTTCAAGTTCAAGATAAGATTCAATGAGTAAGTGAGTATGAGGAGTTAATTGTTCTAGAACCTTCTCCTCTTCAACTGAATCTGTAATTCTGATTACTGATAGTATTGCTGCTCTTCTTGTTATGTAATCCTTTGCGTAAACTACATTATTGAGTGGATATAATACATCTGCATCATCAAGATATCCAATAGCTCTAATCGCTGCATACTGCAAATCATAATCGCTTTCCTCTAAAATCTTTACCAAATAGGGTTTTGAAGTATAATCTTTCAGCTGTCCTAAGACTTCTAAAATTGATAATTTAATAGCTAATGATTCTTTTTCAAGTATATTATGCAAAAGTTCTAGAGTTTTTTCTTTAACTTCTGCGAATTTAACGGTAAGATTTATTATCGCAGAAGCTGCAGCATTTCTTACATTCCAATCTGAATCTTCAAGAAGCGGATATAGTTTGGTGATATCTTTTGCCTTTCCTTTTCTCTCAAGGAAAATGGAAAAATATGCACGATCTAATGGATCTTCGCTCTTTTTCTTACTTCCTATTATTAATCCTCGGAAGAAATCTAACAAACTCATAATTCATACATCCCTTCTTTAATTAGATACGCAATTGCTCCTCTTTGAGGTTGGGTCAATTTGCGTAAATAAGTATAATCAACAGTACTCACATCAATTTTATCTTCAGATTCTTCATCCAAATCAAATTTGTAAGCGTCTTTTCGTTTAGTGACTTGAACAGCTCTTGTTACAACCGGTAAATTATATGGAGACAGAGGTTGGTGTTTTGTCTTATGAACAGCGAATAATGTTGAAACGTGAATTCCACCGATTTTCTTGAATACAATAACATCAGCAAATGCAGGAAGAATCGTCTTAAAATCATCTCTATACAATGCCATATGATTATG
>JAGLRO010000103.1 GCA_023136245.1 Candidatus Heimdallarchaeota archaeon | reverse complement strand
CGAATTGGCATGAATGGAGAAAAGAGAAAGAAATTCTAGCTGAATTACCAAGTTTCCCAACACAAGATTTCTGTGACATATGTGGAAAGGAACTAGAAGAAGGAGAAAGGAGAACAGATGGGGAATTCTTGATTATCATTTGTCCTCACTGTGACGCTGAAAACGTTATTTCTAGTGAACAAAAGATTCAAGAAGTAGAACAATCAGTAGAAGAAAATACAGAAAGTGTGTAAATAATCCCCCTCTCATTTCTTGATAAGTTAATGTTTTATATTGTAATGTTCTTACTAGTTTGGTGAAAAGTGACTGCTCTTGATATTCTTATCGACATCATTATTCTTGGATTTATCCCAATTATAGTTTTACTAATTATTATTTTTACTGTCATTCGCAAGAAAAGAAGAAATAGAAGAGAAAATATCCGTGTTTTTCGTCAACATAGGGTACCTTCATTCAAATCAGTAGAATCTTCGAGAAGTGTTTTTGATCTAGATACTATTATATTTGAACTTGGAGCAGAAAATTCAGAATATCTTTCAAGACATACAAATGGTTTCAATTTTAATGTTCCAGATTATCATATGTTTCCATTCCTTTCTGAAATTCGAGTAACCAAGATTACTCAACATTCTGCAAGAATCTCAGCCAGACTGAAAGAACCTTTCCCTTCTAATCTTGATATCAAACGAAGAAGGGGATCAGTAATTAGTAATCAGTCAAATATATCTATCCCTCTGTTAAGTAATGTTTATGATATCTCTTCGGATTTACCTAAATTCTGGGAATTGATCATTTTAAGAGAAAATATTCAAAATCATCTATTATCTCTTCGAACACATTTAGAGTATTTGTTCTTAAGAGGAGATTATATTGAAGCAATAGTCTATTATGAAACTGCGGTTATTAGAGTTTTAAGTTTAGTTGCAGAAATTAATCTTATCCTTACCGGTACAACTGGAATTGAAAAAGATGAAGTAGAAGCATTAATGTGCTATAATTGTGAAGACCCTTTTGATCCACTAGAAGAAGTCTGCGACAAATGTGGTGCCCCTAGACCTAGATGCATAGTGTGTTTCTTAGATTTAAAACCTTCTGAAAAAGAGGAAGTTGTACAACATCCTTGTTGCAAAATTTATTCGCATAAAAAACATATAATTACGTGGTTAAGGCAAAATTCACAATGTCCAAATTGTCACCAGAATCTGACTCATTGGTTAAACAGATTGCGCTAGGTCTTTTACTAAAATCCTTATATATTGCTAAACGTTTAACTTTGACATGTTCGAACATAAATCTCTTCGAATCAAATGGATAGGTCTGACCCTAATAATAGGAACAATAGTATCAATTCTAACAAAAAGAATACACTATGTTTTGAGATTAAGAGCGGATATTTTAAATCCGCCATATCCTAATACCTATAATAGACAAATTGTTACAGTAAGATCTACAATGTTCTTATTGGTTAATCTAATTGTAACATGCTTAATTTTTGCGTTTTTCTATTACAAATGGAGAAAAGAATCAACAGACAAATACAGCAAAATTGGTTTAATAAGTTCTATAGTTGCATTGATTATCCAAGTAGTGAATATCATCCTGTTTATTGTTGCTGAATTGCAAATATACTACCATAAATTTCCAATTAGAGAGGGAATCTTTATTGCCCTATCAGTTTTCACTATATTGTTCACTTTATCATATATTTTCATTCTATTGTGTTTGTGGAAAGTAATCCATATAATGACCGAAGAAAGCAATTTGAGCAAAATATTGGGTGTAGTTCTGTTACTTTTCGGATTAACAACTTTCCTTTATGCAATGGAAGTAATATATCTACAATTAGTGATAAGCATGATTGGTAACCCAATTATTTTCAGCTATTTATTCTTCTGGGGTCTGTTTGTCGATTTCTATGAAATCTTAGCGGTAATAACTGGAACATTGATGATCTTTTCACTTAAGAAAGAAAGGTAGTAATATCTTTATCATCTCTTAGAGTTAATTGAAACATGTTGAATAAGAAAAGAAAATATATTTACACAAATCCTTATTTTTCAAATGCAATTATATTACATCTAAAGAAATATTGGTACTTAATTGATGAGTGAAGATTTTTTTCCTGATCATTCTCCTGAATACTATGAGCATTTTCTTAGAGAGATGGAATCTACTCGTTCTTTTCGAAAAAAAATATATAATAAAATTGGTTTGAAGAGTGCAAGAAGAATTCTTGAAGTGGGTTGTAGACAAGGAATTCTAAGTCAGGAATTTAGGAATGAAACAGAAGCTCAAATTACAGCAAGTGATTCAGATCATATTAATATTGCTGATGCTTCAGAAAGGGTGAAATGTGTAGAATTTTTCAGGGAATCAGCAGATAAGCTCTCTATGAGGGATGAATCTTATGATATAGTCTTTTGTCACTATTTCTTTATTTGGAACTCTAATGGAATTGAAGAGAGTGTGCAAAAATGGAGGTTATATCGTAGCCCTTACTGAACCAGATTATCAAGGGTGGATAGAAAATCCAGATTTTGGATTAAGTAAATATCATAAAGAAACAATAGAAAAGCAAGGAGGAGATCCACTTATTGGAAGAAAATTGCTCTCTATTTTCTCTTCAGGAGGATTAGAAACTACAATACACATTAACTCTAGAATATGGTCACAATCCGAACTGGAAGGATGTATCGAAAAAGAATGGAATAACATTTACGCTGAAGGTTTAATCTCAGAAGAAGAACTGAAAAGCAAAATAGAAGAAGAAAAAAAGATTATAGCAGAAAAATTAAAATTATTGTTTTACCAGTATTTACCTCTGTTGGTAAAAAAATAACTCTTTAAGAAGAAGTTATAGATCCTTATGATGATTGCTAAATCTCTCTAAAATAATCACAAGATCATTGCTTTTTTTCTCATCAAACTCTTCAAAATGATAATCCCCAAAGAAACTGAACTTCAGATTCTTGTTATCAACTAAATGACCAAAATCTTTTGTTCTAACCACAAAAAATTCAGTTTTCTTTGTTTGAAGCGAAAAATCATCAGAGTTTACTGATTCTTGTTGTATTTTATGTACATACATTGTAACTTTCTTTTCTTTCTCTTTCCATTCCATAACTCTGTTATGAAAAACTAGTTGGTCTTGTTCATCTCTACTGAGATTAGGATTGTAAAACCATTCCTTTTCTTGAGAATGAGATAAATAGTTTACGACTTGAATTACTATTTTTCCTTTGTCATTGAGAAGTTCAATCATGCTATTTAGAATCTTTTCACGTTCTTCTAGCGAGAAAATTGAAAATGTATTTCCAATTAGAATGATTAGATCGAATTTATTATCTTCAAAAAACTCATCAAGTTCCAATATATCTCCAATAATGAATTGAGTTTTCTGATTGGTACTACTCTCTTCAGATAGCTTTCTTGCTTCTTCAACATTCTGATCTGAAATGTCTATTCCTACCCCTTCATATCCCCATTTAGCAAACATTACCAAATGAAAACCAGTTCCGCAAGAAACATCTAGAATTCGTTTACTTATAGATTGAATACTACTTAAAATTTCTTTGAAGAAAGGTGCTTCAGTAATGAGTCTTTTTTCCCATTTCACTAAATCCTTATACAGTATTTCTTTTTCCCATTCAATCTCCATTTTTAACAAAAATGTTATCTCAAACATCTTCTTAATTCTATCTCTCTAGCAATTGTGTGGAAATTTTCTACATTAAACATATTCAGTTCTGTGGATAGTATGTAACTAAAATATTGACGAATTCCGCACTTATCCTTAAAATGAAAAAGATTGAACTTATCGTTATCTAGTGCTTATTTAATTCAGTCAACTATATAAATGTCCAAAGCTTCAAAAGTTTGTTAATAAGTAGTAGGGATTGTAATGAAGGTTAAGAAAATACATGTTCAATTGCTATTATTTCTAAGTCTTCTGTCTTTTCTTATGATTACATCTAATTCCATTAATAATATCTCATTCTCCAATATTGTAAAAGATGATCCATACGTCTTCAGTAATCTGACTGCTCGTAGTCCAATTTACATCTATTCTAATACTGGCTTTGCAAGTCAAGGTTTTCCTGGAAGCGGTACTCCAAGTGACCCTTACATTATTGAGAATTATATTATAGCTGACGAAACTAATTATGGAATCTATATCTCCGGAGTATCAGTTTACTTTGAGATCCGCAACTGCGTTATAACCAATTTACCTTACACAGGAATTAGATTAGCTGGTATAGCTAGTGGAGTTGCTAGAATATATAACAATACATGTTACAATAACGGGGATAGAGGAATTCATGTTATTGCTTCTTTAAATGTGACAATAGAGTATAACAGATGTTATGATAACTGGAATGCAGGTATAGAAATATATAGCTCATCTAATTGTACTGTTATCGATAATTTATGTGAAAGGAATAATCATGCAGGTATAGAACTAGATAGCTCATCTAATTGTACTGTTATCGATAATTTATGTGAAAGGAATAATCTTGCAGGTATCTTTGTTCATCGTGATGCAAATAATTGTACTATAGTTGGAAACGAAATCAATGATAATTACATTTTTGGCATTTATTTTGAACGATCTTTATCAGGATCTGCATTTAATAACACACTAAATAATAATGGATATTGGGTTTATACAGAAGAAATAGAGAATTATGCAAATTTTGTTTTTGAAAACAACACTATAAATGGCTTAAAATTTGGATATTTTTTCAATGTAAATTCATTGAATTTTAGTATTCCTGAATATGGGCAATTAATTATCTATGAATCCGAAAATATTCTGATAAAGAATCAAGAATTTATCAATACCACAATTGGTGTCTATATTTTTAATTGTACAAGCGTTGAAATCGAAATCAATAATTTTTCGAATTTACGTGACACAGGATTAATGATTTTGTATTCTGATACTTGTCGTATTATCGGGAATGACTTTTCAAATATGGATTTAGGACTTTATTTTGAGCACACATTGAATGTTACAGTAAATGATAATACATTTGAAAATTGTGGATTATTCGCAGTCGAGGATTCTGTTGAAGATTACTCAGCATACAACTTCAATAACAATTTTGTTAATAGTTTGAAACTTGGAGTTTTTATCAATGAAAAAGATATATCACTAAATGCTCCTGAATATGGTGAACTATTCTTGATTAATTGTACTAATTTTAATATTCAGAATCAAGTATTAACTCATACAACCTATGGCATACTTTTGTTTGGGTGTGATTATGTGAATATCAGCAATAGTATAATAGATTATAATTTTATTGGAATAGCTGTTTATGCAAGCTCCAATATTACCATAGAGGATAATAGTTTATGTTTTAGTACAGCTGGATTATATATTGAAGGATGTTCAAATATTTACGCAATAGGAAACAATTGTTCTTTCAATGATTTCAGAGGTATAGATGTCTATTTTACAACATTTTCAGAGATAAGAGAAAACACTTGCCAAAACAATACACAAGGAATTCAGTTCTACGTTGTACATAACACATCAATATCAGGAAATCACCTCAATTACAATCAGGATTTTGGTAGTTTAATGTTTTATTCAGAAGAAAATGAATACATCGATAATGAATATTTGTGGAATTATTTTGGATTATTTACAAGATATTCAGAAGATCTCCTAATCTATAGAAACAAAATAGAAAATAATGGGAACAGTGCATTATACTTAGTTGATTCAAGTAGAATTGAAGTATCAACAAACAACTGTAGTAACAATATGTATGGAGTGAGGTTATATTCTACAGAGTACTGTCAAATCATCTACAACACCTTTGAAAGAAACTCAAAATTCGGCGTATCTTTAGATCTAAGATCCCATCATAATGTTGTCCATCATAACTACTTCATTGATAATAACTATGATGGAAGTACTTCCTCAATTTCTCAAGCAGTAGATGACGGATATAATAATACCTGGTACGATATTAATACATTTGAAGGAAATTGGTGGTCTGGAGGAGGAGATTTCTATAGAATCGCAGGAGTAGCAGGTTCTGTCGATCCTTTCCCACTTAATGCTCCAGATGAAGTTATAGATCCTCCCTCAACTCCTGAAGAAACATCTTTCAATTCCTATATTATCTTGATATTTAGTTTCATATCATTGTCATTTGTTCATTATCTACTAAGAAAAAATGACGTACTTTAATACCAAAAATCAAACCTATGTCTTAATTGACTATAGGAAAGTTCATTCTATCGAATAAGTCTTAAGCTTATCGTACTCTTCACTCAGAAGATTCTTTGCTTCTTTATGATTAAAATTCATCATTAAAGCATTCTTGTAACAATCTATTGCTTTTTCACCTGTAAGTATTTTTCCTAAACCTAACCACCCACTAACACTTTGAGGCATTTTATCATTTAATACATATTCCAAACTTTCACATGGTTCTCCGAAGTTGATAAAAACCATCTTTTGCTCGATAAGCTCAGTTGAATCTTGTGGGAGATAGTTGTTAAAAAATGTTTCAGGATAGCTGGGATTTTGGAATTCTTTTGCAACAAGCCAGATCCATCTAGGAGGATTAAGATATGTAAGAAGTACATGAGATTTGTGATTTATTCTTGTCTTACATTTCGGACAAGCAGAGTAGTTAAACTTTCCTTCTAAAATATCCTTAATATATTTCGGATTATCTTCAACATTAATAGAGTCACAAACTTTCTTACGGATTCTTGTATAACAATTAGTGCAAGTTAATTCTTTTAATGGCAATTAGAACCCCTTCTAATATTCAATATAAATTTAGGGTGATACCATTTATATAGGTTATTATCATAAATAGTAAAAATGAAACAAGGAAACAAAAGCAAGAATCTGTTGTACGCTTTGATCATTGTTTCTTTACTGGGTTTTCTCGATTCATTATATTTGTTCTATTCTGAAATTACAGGAAATATAAACTGTTTAATAAATGAAGGGATTTTCCAATGTGAAACTGTCAACACAAGCAGCTATGCGACATTTTTAGGAATTCATGTTAGTCTTTGGGGGATAATATTCTATGTACTGTTGATTCTTTTTCTATTTCTAAGTTTATATGCTGAATGGGTTTATTGGTTGGGTTTCCTCCTTCCTGTTGCAAGTTTATTCGGTTTGATTTTCTCTATTTATTTAACAGCAATAGAAATTTTTGTAATAAAAGCTCTTTGCGAATTCTGTATATTCTCAGCTTTATGTTCAATAACAATTTTTGTTTTAGTTCTGCTGACAAAGAAGAAAGAGTATGGTTCTCTAACCATTCATCTTGATTTCTGGAATGCTTTTCGTTCTGAAAAAAAATAGTTATAAATTCTCAAACAGATTTAAATGCGATGAAAAAATAAAATTAATTGGATGATACCAGATAGTGATTTCGACTTTTCCTTACTTAAAAGAAAAAACAGATTATCAGGAACTGCTAGTGAATTATCTCCGGAAGTTGCATCTACATTAGGTGCATTTTTAGGAAATTATCTGGGAGGAGAAGAAGCTGTAGTTGTATCAGCAAGAGACTTTAGAAAAGACACCAGAATGATAAGCAGAGCTTTTAATGCAGGTTTGATAAGCGTTGGAACAACGGTTTTCGAGCTTCATGCAACATCACTTCCTGTGATTCAATTTGCATTAAGACGTTTTAGTGCTCATGCGGGAGTCCACTTTGCTTCTGCTCATAGGTCATCAGAAAAAATCAATGCAAGGATTTTTGACCAAACAGGAATAGAAATTCCATTTTCTGAAATTTTTGCTCAAGATCGAATTAATAGGAATTTGATAAAACGAGCACTTCCAGAAAAAATAGCTGATATACTTTCAGTAAAACAAGCAAATGATCTATATCGAGCAGCTATTAGTTCTGCTCTAAGTACTGATGTTCTAAGGGAGCAAAACTATTCAGTTGTAGTTGACTGTGCTCTAGGACCAATAGCTGAAGTGTTTCCGAATATCTTAGCTGAAATGGGATGTAAGGTTCTTACACTAAATGCATACAAACCTGAAGGTATACCAGAATCATTACCTAGTGCTGAATCTCTTTCTATACTTGCAAGAACAGTAATAGCAGCAAAAGCTGATTTAGGTATTGCATTTGATCCAGGTGGTTCGAGAGCTATATTTCTAGATGAACATGGGAAAATTATTGACACTCATATTGTGGTTTCCATTCTTCTTCAAGATAAAATGATAGGTAGAGATAAAGGGCATGTAGTGCTTTCAAATACACTTTGGATTCTAGACAATTGGATGAAGGAAAACAATGTCACTGCAACTTATAACTCAGATTATCCTGGTGAAATCTCTCGTTCAATGCAGTTCCACAGAGCTCTGTTTGGAGCTAATGAACAGGGATATTACATTCATCCAACGATGTCAAATGATTCAGAACCCTTCGTATCAACTATATTGTTGCTTTCATCATTTGCAAGAGATGAAAGACACAAATATATCTCAACATTTGCTGAAGAAAAAGACGTTCTAAACAAAGA
>JAGLRO010000102.1 GCA_023136245.1 Candidatus Heimdallarchaeota archaeon | reverse complement strand
TGGTCAGATGGGATTAGCTCTGGAAATTGAAAACTACCCTGGATTTGAGAACATAGGCGGGATTGAACTTACAGATAGAATGAGAGAACAAGCAGAGAAATTTGGGACTAGAATAGTTTATGGTGAGGTTTCAACTATTGAGAAAACAGAAGACAACAAATTCTTCATTCGAAGTGATATGGGAAATTATATAGCTAAATCTCTAATCTTAGCTACAGGAGGAAGACACAAAGAATTGGATGTTCCTGGTGAAAAGGATTTCATTGGAAGAGGAGTTAGTTATTGTGCTACATGTGATGCAGCATTCTTCAAAGAAAAAACAGTTATAGTTGCGGGAAGTGGAGATGCTGCTGCGACAGGTACTCTAGCTTTAAGCGATGTTGGTGCAAAGAAAATTTATTGGGTATCTCGATCTGAATACCTAAAATGTGAAAGAATCTACGTTGACAGAGCAGAACAAAGGGATAACATCGAAATTCTCTACCATAAGCAGGTTTCAGAAATCAAAGGAACAAATACAGTTGAAGAAGTTCTTTTTAACGATGGAACATCTTTGAAAGTAGATGGAATATTCGCAGAGATAGGAACTATTCCTAATACAGAGTTAGCTATAGGATTAGGTTGCGAAATTGAGGATGATCTCATAAAAATTGATGATGATTGCAAAACTTCAGTTCTAGGTGTTTTTGCTGCGGGGGATGTTACATCGAAAATAAAGAATCCCTTAAGTAGACAAGTGACAACATCTATAGGTCTAGCTACAATAGCTGCAATAAGCGCTGCTGAATTTTTACAAGCAAGAAAAACAATAAAGAAAGATTAAACATCTTTCTTTTTTAATTGATTTATTCAAAGAACTTATTGTTCTACATCTTTCTTATACAGTGTTTGTAATTCGTCTACTTTCTTCTTATTAAGTGGGTAAATTAGCAGAAACACTATACCTATAAGCAGGATTTGGAACATCATCAAATTCTTTATTCTAGTAATATACTTGGTTCTATTTTTTTGTAGATATTATAAGGTAATCCCAAGAACATACTTTTATAAGATAATCCACCCCAACCAATACTTCCTGTATCCATTAGAGTCACATTAGCTTTTTGTGTAGTATAAGGTATCGAAGAAGAAGCATAACAACAACTCATTCCATTCCCAGATTTCGATAAGGAATTATCCAATATTTCTACTACACGATATTTTGTTGCTATTCTAGTCATAAACTTGTCCACAGGTTTATTGTTCATTAGTTTCGAAGCAAATAACCAATTCATAAATTTAATATTCCTTAAGCGACGTTTTCTTTTTCTTTTCTCTTTTTTTGTTAGTGTGATTTCATTTGAGAATAAAGAAACTACAGAGTATTCAAGTTGCTTAAAATATTCTTTTGCGAAATTTTCTATGCCTATCTCTTTAACCGATTTAGTAATATTCTCTTGTGTTCCCACTAATGTAACTGTATCAGGTTTTTCAACAAAATTTTGAAGAGGGTGATCTTTGCTAGTTTTTCCAATATTAAAAATGAATATACCATGGTTTAACTTATCAAATAAAGGAACTATCTTCTTTTGCACATCTGTTTCAGGTTCTTTCAGTCCTAGAGCTACAGGAGACCAGTGACATATTTTTGTTGAATCTCCTGTTACAATAAGTCCTTCAGTATACTTTTCTTCCTCTAGAAGACGAAAAGCATCACAGAAGGATTTAACACCAGGCTTCTTTACCGTTTTGAAATCTTTAGGCAATTCATCCTTATTCAAGAACTTTACTCCAACAATCCTCTCAAATTCTAAAGTTTGTTTTTGTTTACTCATTGAAAATCCCATCAATTTTTTTGTACTATCATAGTGTACATTTCAGTATACTGATATAAAATTTTTGTAGAACATCATAATTATAACAAATGCTAGAAATCCTACTTCAAATAATAATAATTCTTTTCAGTAAATCTATGAAAGGAGAATATTAGATAAATCTAAGATAAATCCTCTTCTTTTATTTGTTCTAGATATTTCGCTCTTTTTTCTTTCATATATGCTGGAATGGGAACATCCCACCATCCCCAGGCTGGAGAACCCGTATATTTTGGATCTCTATTAACCATTATCTCCACTACTGCAGGACCTTTTTGTTTGAAGGCTTGTTCTAGGGTTGACTGAATTTCATCAGCTTTTGAAATCCTTTTAGCCCAGCATCCAAATCCTTGTGCTATTTCTTCAAAATTAGGTGTATAACTATCTCCTTTATGATCAGTAAATTCAGTTGCATACGCCCTGTCTTTACCATAAGCTGCTCTTTGCAAATCGGTAATAGCTATCCACCCAGCATTATTCAAGACTACAATGACCAAGTTTAGATTGAGCTGTTTTGCAGTATGAAGTTCCTGCATGGTCATCATGAAATCTCCATCACCTACTAGTCCTAGGACTTGTTTATCTGGTTGCCCTAACTTTGCTCCAATAGCTGCAGGTAATGTATACCCCATTGTGGAGAATCCTCCAGCTGTTATACATGTGTGTGGTTCATAGAATTCAAACTCTTGGATAATTTGAGCTTGAACATTTCCTGAGCTTGTTACAACTATCGCATCTCTTTGAAGAAATTCTCTCACTTCTTTCAAAACACAAGATATCATCACAGGTTCTAGATCAGGAATTCGCCAATCTTTCTGGAATTTATACCATTCTTCTCGAAGCTGATGTATTTCTTGGAAGTATGGTGTTTCAATGTAATTTGATGGAGTATAAAACTCTTTTAAGATTTCTAATAATTCTGTTAATGTTGCTTTAGCATCACCTATAATACCAACATCTGTTGGATAATTTTTCCCAATCTCATGAGGATCAATGTCAATATGAATAAGACGAGTATCCTCTTCATGTTCTCCAAAATTCCATGCTATTCCTTTTCTATAAGAACAAGTTGATTCATCTGCAAAACGTGTGCCTACAGCTAGCACAACATCTGCATTTTTACTTAATTCAATGCCGATTTTTGTTCCCTTAGAACCTGTCGCCCATCCAAAAAGAGGATGATCATTTGGAAAAGCATCTTTTGCCATCATAGATGTGAGAACAGGAGTTCCAGAAAATTCAGCTAATTCTTTGACTTCTTCAAAAGCTTGAGATGATACAACTCCTCCTCCTAACCAAATAAGAGGGCGTTTGGCACTCATAAACAATTCTGCAGCCATCTTGATCAAATCTATATCTCCTCTAGGTCTGGCAGTTGATTTTCGCCTTACAGGTTGTGGGACACTAGCGCTATTATAATCACATTGAACATCCATGGGCAAATCGATATGAACAGGACCTTTTCTACCAGTCATCATAATATTGAATGCTCTTTGCATAGCTTTGCTTACTTGGTCTGCTGAAGCCAATTCAAAAGATCTTTTAACAATTGGTTCAAGAATCCTTGGCAAAGAACTATCCTTTTTCCTTTCAATTTCTTGAAGAACTCCAGTACCTCTCATATGAATATGAGTGTCTCCAGTTAAAACTAAAACTGCCATAGAATCAACATATGCATCTGCTAATCCTATTGCAGTGTTGATTGCGCCAGGTCCAGTACTAGTAAAAACAGATAATGGTTGTCCAGTTACTCTATAGTAACCAACAGCCATGTGAACTCCTGCCATTTCTTGTTTAGGTTGAATCACCTTAATTTTATCCCTGTATTTGTATAAAGCATCTGTAAAACCTAAACATCCATGACCAGGAATCCCGAAAACATAAGGGAGACCTTCTTTAATGAGATATTCAACAATAACTTCAGATCCTGTTAGTTCATCTTTTTTCGCTGCAATCATGTTGTTCAGTTTCTTTTGAGTATTCCTTTTATATCTATTTTCCTCAAAACGCATCTTATCAAGTCTTCTCAAATTTTTATCAAACTGAGAAAGTGTACAATAAATTTCTTCTGAAATGTTTTCAATGTTAAGTAAATAATAAAATAGAGAAATAATCGTGAATTATTTCTTCTTCTTAGCTTTGCCTTTCTTCTTACCTCCTTTGTTTCCACCACTAGCTATTGAATAAACTAGTACAGAGATAATTATTTGAGATAGTATTACAGCTCCAACAAGAATCAGTATTTCTGAAATATCCATGTAACTAAAGAAATCAAAGAATTTCTCTTCTGTAAATTCTACATATTCAACATTAGATAAAGCACTTGCACCATATTCATTGGTTGATACAACGCCATAATAGTATACTCCAGTTTCGTTTAGAGTGTCTATGTAACTATTAGAACTCAGAATTGTGATAGGTTCCATGCCTGTTGTAGTTGAAAATATGGTAGTATCTCTATATACCATATAGGATGAATCATAGTAATCTCCTTCCCAGCTTATCGAAATATTGCCATCCTTAGATGGATTAGGAAAGATTGGAGAAAGTAATGGAGAAGATGGTGTTCCAACAAATTTTCTGAAATATAAATCAGCATCTGTACCTGAACCTAACATATCACTATAATCAAACCATATACATGACACAAATCCTTTATTGTCTACTGCAAGTTGAGCTTCGGA
>JAGLRO010000101.1 GCA_023136245.1 Candidatus Heimdallarchaeota archaeon | reverse complement strand
TTTTGGATTATCAAGTTTTAAGAAAAAGTTAAGATATTAACTGTAAATAGTATCAATTTAGTTGCGTTTTTGTGTGTGCAGATATATTATATATTATTATATCCAGAGTTTATACTAACAATAATTAAAATTGATAGAAATGAAAAATAATAAAAAAATAAGTAGAAATTACTTGCTTTGTGTTTATTCTTTGTTTTCATAGCTTCAATCGTTTCATCATCTAAGATTATAATTATTAGTGCTGAAAACTATACAACTGAAGAATTGTTTACAGAAGAATTTGATGCAAAGATTATTGAACTAATGGAAATTTCTAAATCTCCATCACTTTCTGTAGGGATAGTATATCAGGACGAGATTGTATTTCTCAAAGCTTTTGGGGAACAGAGTCATATTAATACATCTTATATGATAGGATCATCTTCAAAACCTGTAGCTGCTACTGCTGTGCTTCAGCTGTATGATAGAAACATAATAGACATTTATGATCCGATAAACGACTATCTTCCTTTTGAGATATCAAACTGGAGATCTCCTGAAACTGAAATCACATTCTATCATCTTTTAACCCATACATCTGGACTTGCTGATACTAATGATTATGGTGATTGTTTGTGGTTTAGTAACATCTCCTTTCCGGATTATCTATATGAATTTCTGAACATCAATGGTTCTGAATATGATCCTGAAATTTTCCATGGAACAACAGGACATCTATATGCATATGAAAATATTAATTTTGACTTACTAGCAGGATTAGTTCATCATATAACAAATCAAACTTATGGGAATTATTTAACAGAAAACATTTTTCTCCCACTAGGAGTAAACAACACAAGATTAAGTTATTTAGATTATCCTGTTGAATTGAGAGCTAAAGTATATGATTTGGATATAAGTGATGATCTTTTTGAAATGGAGCAACATGATTTTATTGGATATGGAGGAGCTGGTCTTCGTTCTTCAATACTGGATCTGACACATTTTCTTTATGCACAAATGAACGAAGGAGAGTTTAATGGTTTTCAAATACTAAATAAATCTACAGTAGAATTAATGCACACAAGACATTCTGGAGATTATGGTTTGGGATGGATGTGGGACAGACCGGAGCTATTACAGAGTCCCAGAATTGAAGGTCATGGTGGTATTGGATATGGAACAATGTGTTTCCTTAATTTCAATCCTGACAGCAAAGTAGGTGTAGCGATGCTATCAAATAACAACTATTCTGATTCCAATTCTTCAAATGTCTGGAGAGATAAGAAAAATGATATCTTTAGATATGTTTTCAATACAGCTCTAAAACTAAATCAAACAATAACAGATACAACTTTTGCTGGTCCGTTTACAATATCGTTAGCTGTTCTAACATTCAGTATTTTTGTAATGGTTATAGGAAGAAAGAAGAAATAATGTTTTTTTCTTCTTATCCTTTTTCTTCTTGAATAGCATTATACATCCAATTCATACATTCTTCGAGTATAGTTCTGGGGCAAGCTACATTTATTCTCTCAAATCCTTCCCCACCTGGACCAAAAATACTTCCACTATCAAGGGCAACTTTTGCTTTCTTCAGTAAGAAATCTTTTCTATCTTCATCATTCATTCCTAAACTACTACAATTTATCCAAGCTAGGTAAGTGCCTTCAGGATTGACCATTGAGAAGTCTGGAAGCTTTTCTTCAAGAAATCCTTTGACAAATCTGAAATTTTCTTCAACATATTCAAGTACTTGTTGAAGCCAGTCTTCTCCTTCCTCATATGCGGCAATCAAGGCTACAATTCCAAAAGCATTAGGTATCCCTAAACTATTTCTTCTTGATATACTGAACGAGAAAGTTTCTCTTAATTTTTTATTTGGAATAATGATATTTGACATTTGCAATCCAGCCATATTGAAGGTTTTACTTGGAGCTGTACAAATTATTGAATTATCCTTAAATTCCTCTTCAATAGTTGAAAAAATAGTGTGTTTGTATCCGGTAAGTATTAAATCATGCCATATCTCATCTGATATCACCAATACATCATTTTCTAAACATATCTCTCCAAGTTTCTTGAGCTCATCAATAGTCCAAACTCTGCCTACGGGATTATGAGGACTACATAATATAAACAATTTAGTTTGTGGATCTTTTGCTTTTTCTTCAAAATCATCAAAATCAATTGTGTATTTATTGTTTTCATATATGAGTTCATTTTGTAGTAATTGTCTTCCGTTGTTATTAACAGCTGAAAAGAATGGATAATACACTGGAGTTTGAACAATTACTTTATCACCAATATTTGAAAAAGTTCGAATCATTATATCAATAGCAGGAACTACTCCAGGACTATATGTCATCCAATCAGATTCAATCAACCAATCGTGTCTTCTATCCATCCACCTGATAACAGCATCTAGATATTCAGGTGTTTTATGCCAGCTGTAACCGTAAATTTCTTCAGCTGCTTTTTTCTTTACAGCATCAACAACAGGTTGAGGACATTGGAAGTCCATATCTGCTACCCAAAGAGGTAGAACATCATCAGTTTCAAAGAACTCTTTTAGTAAGTGTTTATCCCATTTCACAGAATGAGTATTTGTACGATCTATTAATTTATCAAAATCGTATTTCATTTTTATACAAGAATTGGAGCTTCAAACTTTCTTTTAAATATTTGTCAAAAAAGGAATAATAATTTCTACTGCCATTTACCATGGTAAATCTGATACTTTTTGTTAAACTTAAAACCAACAGATTCAGCTAATTTTCTACTAGCTATATTTTCTTTAGAAGTGTGCCATTCAACTCTTTCTATACCTAGTTGCCAACAGTGTTCAAGTACATGAGATACAAGATTTTTACCTAAACCTCTTCGATGAAAATCAGTAGCAGTAATGATGCCGATATCGCATCTGCGTTTATCATTGGACAAATAATTACAGAAGGAAGAGGAAACTACAGATTTTTTGTAGACCACTGCAAATGCAAACCCTCTTCTGTAGAATTCTTCATGAGATCCCCAGAGAATTGTGATCCATCTTTCAACTGGTATTTCATCTGGATATGTATATGCTTTCCTTTCAACAAATTCTCTCTCTATTTTTTCAATAGTAAAATCAGGAGAAAGAGTGGGTTTCCAATCCCTTCTTTCTTTTCTATTTATTGCATAAAATCTTCTATCTTCAATTAGTAAATCTTTAAATGAACGTTTTATCTCTTTATCCCATCCGGGATCATAAAAAATCATAAAGTTCTTACTACCTTTTTCTCTATTATTAGGAAAAATATCTTCCTCAAGAACTTTAATAACTTCCTTATTGAAACTAGCATCTTTAGGTGAACCTACGAAATTGAACGTTCTCCTACCTAGGTAAATAAAACCCGAGTTGGGATTCCTTTTATCATTTACGAATATCCTTCCAGGATAATTTCCTTCGAACACTGATAGAATAGAAAGATTGTATTCTTCAAGACCAGAAAATAATGATCTTGCTACAATAAATTCTGCATTCTTTAATTCGTTAATCAATGTTTTTCAATTTATAGAAACCTAGTTTGAATTAAAAGAATTTCCGAACAACATCTAAAAAAATCAACTCCCAATGTGTGCACTTTTGAAAACATACACACATTTGTTTTCTTCACCCTTGAAACTCATGACTTCTAAGGAATTGCACAAAATTTATAGCAGTGTGATAGACTGATTTTTCAGACATGAGAGAAGATAATGATAACTTCGATTTACATGAATATGAGAATTTACATCAAAATGATTTATTGAAACCAAAGAAGTTTTTCAATAAT
Source organism: Candidatus Heimdallarchaeota archaeon (assembly GCA_023136245.1). Taxonomy (GTDB): domain Archaea; phylum Asgardarchaeota; class Heimdallarchaeia; order Heimdallarchaeales; family Heimdallarchaeaceae; genus UBA460. The sequence goes on along the minus strand of JAGLRO010000101.1, from coordinate 844 downwards.
ATATTTGTATTTGGTTTACTAAATTTAGCTTGGTTTCTTTTTAGAACAGGAAGAAAGCCATCAAGAATAGTATATCCCTGTCAGCAAGAAGCTTTGAAGAATGTTTCAATAAGTATGGGAGTTCTGATTCCTATTCTTTCTTTTCCATTGTATTGGAAGAAAATCAAACCATACATTAAACCAATTATTGCATTTACTTTGGTGATTTCCCCAATATGTGGGGCTTATGCATTTCAATCATTAACAACCTTCGAAGAGGTACAGCTACAAATCGTCCCTTTGGAATCAACAAGTGAAATAGCATCTGATATCTTCGTAGTTAATGGTAGAAATGTTTCTCATGTTACCAATTTGATAGATTTAATGGGCACTCAGAATGTATCATTTTATTTGTCTTCAAATTCTAGTATTAATCAAGGTCCAGATGGTTTAATTGCTAAATCTGACGTAGTCCTGCTTAAAGTTAATGCACAATGGTCACGAAGAGGTGGAACTAACACCGATTTCTTAAAAGAACTGATACAATGCATAATTAATCATCCTGATGGTTTCAATGGAGAAATAATTGTTGCAGATAATGGTCAAGGGAGTGGTGATTTGGATAGGATATACAATAATGCTGAAAATCATTCACAATCTACTCAAGATGTCGTTGATCTATTCTCCACTAGTTACAAAGTGTCGACTTACTTGTGGGATAATATCAGAGGACATGAAGTACAGGAGTACTCAGAAGGTGATTTGGAAGATGGATATATTGTCTATGATTCAGCAGATCCTGAAACAGAGATATTTGTATCTTATCCCAAATTTGAAACTTTGTTTGGAACTAATGTCAGTTTCA
>JAGLRO010000100.1 GCA_023136245.1 Candidatus Heimdallarchaeota archaeon | reverse complement strand
ATATGCTGCACCCAATGCAGTTGTTTCACTCACTTTTGGTTTTTGAATAGTAACATTAGATATATCTGCTTGGAATTGAAGTAAAGGCAAGCATTTGGTTACACCACCATCGACTCGAAGCATATTTATTTCTAATCCCGTTTCATTCTTCATCACTTCAAAAATATCCTCTGATTGAAAACAGATGGATTCTAATGCAGCTCGAATAATGTGTTCCTTTGTTGTACCTCTTGTTATACCTACAATTGTTCCTCTAGCATAAGGATCCCAATAAGGAGCCCCTAATCCAACAAAAGCAGGAACAAAATATACTCCTTGAGTATCTTTAGTAGTTTCCATTATATTGCTTAATTTCTCGCTGTTTTCGAGAATTCCCAAACTTTTTTCTAACCACTGAATAGCAGCTCCTGTTATGAAAACACTTCCTTCAAGAGCATACGTAGTTTTATTATCAATTTTCCAAGCAATAGTAGTAAGCAGTCCATTCTTTGATCTAACTAGTTGATCACCAGTATTCAACAACATGAAGTTTCCTGTACCATAAGTATTCTTAATTTCACCTGCTTCAAAGCATGTCTGCCCAAATAGAGCAGCTTGCTGATCACCAGCATCACCTGCCACAGGGATTTCCGCTTTAAACAAGTCAGGATTTGTAAATCCATAGAAATCTTTGTCACTACTTGGTTTGACTTCAGGTAGACTTTCCATTGGAATATCTAATATTTCAAGTAGTTCCTCATCCCATTCACATGTGTGAATGTTAAACAACAATGTTCTTGAAGCATTTGAATAATCAGTTATCAGATTCCCTGTTAATTTCCAAATGAGCCAACTATCGATAGTTCCTAAGAATGCAGTTCCTTGATCTACTTTACGTTTAATTTTTTCTGAGCTATCAAGAAGCCATTTTATTTTAGTTCCTGAAAAATAAGGATCTAATACTAGACCAGTTTTATCGTTGAACAATTCCTCAAAACCCATTGAACGCAATTCAGCACACATTTTTGCTGTTCTTCGACATTGCCACACTATTGCTTTGTTAAGTGGATTTCCAGTTTCTTTGTCCCAAACCACGATAGTTTCTCTTTGATTTGTAATTCCTATAGAACAAATCTGGCTGGAATTAGTTTTTCCTTTAGCTAATGCATCTTGGACTACTCTAAGTGTGTTCTTCCAAATTTCATCAGCATCATGCTCAACCCATCCAGGATTTGGAAAAAACTGCTTGTGTTCTAAATAGCTTTTAGAGACTTCTTCCCCCTTTTGATTGAAAATCATAGCACGTGTACTAGTTGTACCTTGATCTATGCTTAAAACAAACTTCATAATGGACTATAATATAGACAGGATTAAAATTTTTAGGTTTTCTGTTTGAAAGTTTGTTTCTTCTTTAAAGCTTCTGCTCTCTTTGTTTCTTTAGATGATATTCCTTTGATTAGTTTCTGTTTATCTGATGAGTAATGTTTGGTTCTCCAAGAAATTTTCTTTCCTGCAAGTCCATAGTATACAGCAACAAGAACAACAACTATATTCAACAACATCGGAATAGGCCAGAATATATAGAAGAAGAAATTGCCTTTTCCTCTTTTTCTCCAATATATGTAATAACAGAATCCCCAAGCGAAATATGCAAATGCATTGATTATTAATCCTACCGAATAATCCCACCACATCCAATTAGGTGTATTAACGATAGATCTAACAAGAGATATTGGTGCAAGAATTACATATATTAACCAGAAAATTACAAATAAGATTCTCCAAGGTGTCAATGTATTAAGTCCACCCCAGATCATTCTTCTGAATCCTCTAAAGAAATCAGCAAATTTGTCTGGATACATCCTTGTTGTAACCAGTTTTGTTCCATCAATGAAATTTAATCGGAGTTCTTTTTCTTTACACAATTTGGCTAAAGCCACGTCTTCAACTAGAGAAGTACTAACTGCCATATGTCCACCTATTTCATTATATCCTTCTCTAGTGAACATCATATATTGGCCACTTGCAATAAAAGAATCCTTATTGTAGGGATTATTAATATCATTTCTAGGTCCTCCTGCTATAAAACTCAAGAAGTACATAAAACCTATTAGATGCTCGTACCACCTTTCTGCTTTCTGATATGGAAATATTGAGAAAAGTTTTGCATTTACTCCTAAAGTATGACCAACTGCAATTCTTAATGAATCAACTGAATGATTAGAATCTGCATCTGTGAATAGGAGAATATCTCCTTTTGCAGCTTGATAACCTATATTGCAGCCATAAGATTTACCGATCCACCCCTCTGGAAGATTCTCATCAACAACTACTTTTACTCCGAATTTTCTTGCAATCTCTACGGTTTTATCTTTTGAACCCCCATCCACAACAATAATTTCCTTATTAGAGTAGTCGAGATGAGTAAGGCTTTCAAGGCACTTTCCAATATTTCCTTCTTCTTCTAATGTGGGTACTATTATACTAACAAATGGAAGTTTACCTTCCTCAAGTTCAAGAATCTGCCACCCATTTGTACTATAGATGAAAATAACAATAAAATAAATAAGACATGCTAAAATAAGAACAAGATAGATAGATTCTAGAATAAAGCCCACGTTATGCACTCCTGTCTTATTGCTATAAAAAACTTATAGCTTATTTATATACTTTGTTTAGCAACGATAAATAAATTCATCTAAATATGTAAGGAAGAAAATTAGATTTAATATATTCATTAATCTTGAGATACTGTTTTTTTGGTTGAATAATATCTGGTTTTCCATTTAACTTTAGTTCCACGCAATCCTGAGTATAATCCAATTACAATCACTATAAAGTCCAATAACAGTGTTATAGGGTAGAATAGGAAGAAATACAACTTCCAATCTCCCTTTTTCCTCCAATACAGAAGAATCACAAATGCATATACTAGATATAATCCCACATTTACAATAATTCGAACAGCATAATCCCACAGAAACCAATCATTAGGTATGAAGAAAGTATTTATCATGAAATATGGAGCTAGGATGAAATAGATTAGCCAAAGAATTATGAAAAAGACTCGCCAAGGAGTTACTGTTAAGATACCACCAGCAATGGCTCTCCTGAATCCTTCGAAAAAGTCAATGAAACCAGTTGGATACATCCGAGTTGAAACAAGATTAGAGGAACTAATGAAAGATAATTTTAATTCTTTTTCTTTACATAATTTTGCTAATGCTAAATCTTCCACCAAAGATTTACTCACAGCTACATGACCTCCAATTTCATCATATCCTTCTCGAGTGAACATCATATATTGACCTATTCCTAGAAAACTGTCTTTGTTGTAAGGATTGTTTATATCCTTAGTTGGTCCCCCAGCTATAAAACTGAGAAAATAAAGGAAACCAAGGAGGTATTCATACCATTTCTCTGCTACTTGATATGGTAGCATTGTGAATAATTTAGCCTCAGTACTTAATGTATGCATTACAGTTGTTCTCAATGAATTAGGTTCATGAACAGTATCTGCATCTGTAAATAATAGAATATCTCCTTTTGCTTCGCGAAAACCTAGATGACATCCATAAGATTTACCCACCCATTTTTCAGGTAGATTCGAATCAACAATTATTTTGACATCAAATTTATCTGATATTTCTACAGTTCTATCCTCTGAACCTCCGTCAACAACGATTATTTCTTTCTTTGGATAATCTAGAGCAAATAAACTTGTTAGACATGTTTCAATATTGGTTTCTTCTTCTAAAGTGGGAACGATAATGCTTACAAACGGAAAATCTTCATCTCTTAAATCCAGAACTTCCCAAATATCTTTGCTGTTTTGAAAAAGAACTATAATATATACTAGACACACTAATACTACAGAGATGTAGATGGAGTCCAGAATTATACCCATAATATCACTTTTAAGATTTATAATCTCCAAAATTTAACGATTATAAATTATTTGACATTAAATAGTATCCAGATATCTAAAAGTAAAATTCTATTTTTATGAAAATGGAAAGAAAATTAAGAAGTGATTATCTATGTTGTTTTTATTGGTCCTTCAGGTGTCATATAAACTGTATGTTCATGTTGACTAACAAAGGCTCCAGAAACATCAGATAACACTTGATATTGATAAATAGCACCGGCTTGTGCAAGCTCTCGAATACCCATTTTAGCTCTGGCAGGTCCTAATTCCTTGAAAATCCATCTTGTTGCAACGGGCATTTTGTTGTATTCTCTGTCTAGTAATCTTCGTACTTTTTTAGCTGCATCTGTTCTGAGCGGAAACCTTCCTTCAGCAAGGCGAATGATATATCGTTTTGTACGATCTTGATGAGATTCTCCAGATCCAGTAGATGCGAAAGTTTCAATTGCATATGCTTCATCTTGAAGAATTAGATTTCCTCTTCTTCCTGCAACGTTAGGGATGGTTTTAGGTCCATGAACTCTATGTTGCATAAGTAGATGACCAGAAAGATCTTTGATTGTAGTAAAACCGTAACCTTCGATTATATTTTCTATTAAGTCACCTAATTTTCCTGTATAACCACCAACTCTAATTACTTTTACAGCAGTTTCTGTTGCTTCTTGACTAGCTTTAATTAGGTCTTTATGAACATCGTCAAAAGCTACAGTTAGAGCTGTATCTGCAATGTATCCATCAAATTGAATTCCACAATCGATTTTAACAACATCTCCTTCTTTCAATTCAAGAGTATCCTCCCAAGGAGATGTATAGTGAGCACAGTGATTATTAACAGAAACATTCAATGGAAAAGCTGTCTTCATCCCCGCCTCTAATATCATTTTATCAGCAGTTTCACATAAGTCTAGCGCTTTTACACCAGGTTTTGCCATTTCTTTTAGATGTTGAAGAATATGTTTTGCAACTTCCCCTGCTTTTTTGTACTTATCAAGTTCAGTCAATTCCTTTTCTTCTTCGACTTCTTCATCGACTTCCTCTTCAACTTCTTCCTTGACATCTTCTTTAGTTTCTTTTTTGGTGTCTTTTTTAGTTGTCTTTTGTTTTTCGCTAACCATTAATTTCACCAGAATTGATTTTAACTCTGCTCGAGTATATTTAACTTTGATGTTTTAACACTTTGTCTTTAATAAAATGTAATATAAAATTAAAGAAAAAAGAAAAGGGAATTTAGAATGGTAAGAAATTTGGAATTCCATAGAAAATACAGAATAGAGCAGCAATAAAGAGTAAAACTACAAGTATCCAGTTTGCCCAATCTCTATTGGAGCTGAGTTTTTTACCATCTTGTGTGTACATTCGTTTTATCATTACTATTGGTCTAGGAGTTCTTCTATACCATCCAACAACGGTTACTTGAGAACCTATCAAACGATCTACTCTAAACAGAGCTGTTATCCACCTCATAAAACCAAAGAGGGGATTGTAATCTAGTGTAATAATCCCTGAAGGATCTTGTAAAACTACATCTTCACTGAAATAGTAACCGGGTGTCCCTCTGCCAATTATCGTTCCTTGTAAATTGATTGGTTTTCCTCTGAAAGGTGAAGCTTCAGCATAACCATCATCAGAAGTATCAGTAACCGCTCCCATAATTTGAATTAGTGGAATTTCTTCTTCTAATTTCGGATATCGAACAATTGTTCTCCAGATCCAGATCAAAGCAGCTAATCCACATCCAGATCCAATTCCAATCCACATCCACATAGTGGTTTGACCATAAAGGTAAGACAAAGCACCAATACCTGGAAGAATGAACAATAAAGCTGGAGCAGCATACATTAGGAATAAATCAACTAAGAATTCATCCCACAATGTTTCTTTTATTTGATCTGTTCCCAAAGTTGGATAAGCTCTTTTGATACCCATCTCCTCTGCAAGATCATCTAACGCTAACAATCTCTTAGCAGCAAGAGGATGAGTCGACTGTAATTCTAAGAAAGTACCCCAGGGAGACTCTAAATCCCAAGCAGCTGCTTTGACGACCATGTTACTATCAAGATCACCACCAGTAGATTGAGCATAAGCTGTCATAACTAATCCATTTGCTGCCTTGATATCAAAGATGTTGAGTGATCGAGTTGCATTTGTAAAACCTAAACGTCGATATTCTCTAACTCTAGTTCTTCGGTCAGCTTTCTTATTTCCAGCAGCTGTTGCAGTTTGAGCTTGTGTTTGTACCATCCCATATGCAATTTTAACCAGAGCAGTCGATAATCCTTTTGGATTCCTGGTTTGTTCTCCTGAAAAACGATCAGCATAATATTCTCTTATTCTACTAAGAAACATCACTAAAAATTGGCTTACTATGTAGAACAAATAGGTAACAACCATAGTTACTACTGCTGCTGTTGCAATAGCTGCAGCAGCTCTATTATTTCTTCCTCCAGAGACAAGTCCAACTCTTAGAAAACCTCTAGAAAATATGTAAAATGTGTACATAATCATCGGAACAGCAGAGGCAATTGTCATAAACAGAAAATCTCTGTGTGCTATGTGTCCTAATTCATGACCAACTACAGCTATTTGCTCTTCAGGTGTAAGAAGGTTAAGAATTCCATCTGAAATTACAAGCCTTGCGTTCTTTTTGAAACGACCATAAGTCAACGCTGTTGGCATTTGATCATGGATCATCCCAATTTTCTTAATCGAAATGTCGTGTAACTGGCTTTGATCTGCGATAAATTGTGCAAGATGAGGAGGAAGTTGCATCGGATCAATCCAAGACATACGATGAAGCCATCGGAAGTTTAAATCAAGTAACCAAGGAGATATAAGGAATTGCAAAATTACGATACCAACAGTAATCAAGATTGGGAAGAGCACAAACATTGATGAACCTAAAATTTCAGGTAAACCACCATCTGTTGCCCAATATACTATTGCAATTACTGCAATCACAACTCCATAAACCATCCCCCAAAGAAACGCTAATGTTAACATCCCTCGAAACATTATCTTAAATTTCATAATTATCTAAGATAAAATTTTTCACACTAGTATTTATTGCTTTGTTTTTATATGAGAAAAAAATAAAAGAAGAGATTATTTCTTCCTTCTTCGTTTTGTTTTCTTAATTATTGGAACAATGAACAGTATAAGAAGGAATGAAACAAAGCTCAGATGTGTTTCTGTAACTTCTACTGGGTAAGAGAATTCGCTTGTTCTAGTCCCAAAAATACTACTTAATTCAGCACCATCACTAGTAAAGCCTGCTTCAATTCCTAATAATGATAGTGCAGTTGGAGCAACATCTATTGTGTTTACTTCTGTGATTGTTGTATCTTGCTTGATTCCAGGTCCTGCAGCAATGAAGATTCCATGCATATCTGTATTATTATTCAAGTAACCGTGCATTCCTTGGTAGCTACCTCCAAAGTTTCTTGATCTACCTGGTTCCAACCAAACAGAGATATTTACACCTCTAACATCATTATCCAAGTTCAAAAGAGCGTTTTGTTCATTCACATAAATAGCTTGTATTCCATCTTCACCTCTCAAGTAATCAGCAAATTCTTCAACTTTGGTTGTATTAGTCTCATCGAAGAAGTATAGATAACTCATAGCTGCATCTACAGCAATATAAGGATCTAATCCTGTTTGAGTGACTGCATTAAGGTAAAATGGCTTATCTTCTAGGAAATAATCATCATCATCTACATAAGCCATTCCATGATCTGACGTTAGAATGACAACCGTATCTTTTAGTAGATCCTCTAATTCCAAATTAGTTAGAAAAGAATTAATTGTATTGTTTAGACTTGCTAGATGAATATCTAGGTTTGGTGAATCAGGACCGCCAAAATGAGTAGTTGAATCAACTGCAGGTAACCATGCATAATACAAAGCGACTTCTGGGTGAGCTTTTATAACTTCTAACACTTTTCCTAATATACCATTATTAGTACGAATATTATTTTGTCCCAAATAGTCATAATCAAACACATATGTAGGTTTTTGTCCATCAAAATATGTCTCTTCATCTAAATAAGGCCAACCAAATACTGCTGTTTCAAGCTCATTTTCTTCTGCATGAATCACAGAAGGTTTTGATTGAAGAAGATGTAAACCTGTATTTGTGTCACGATAAGGATCAGAAGCTTCAGCAAATAGTGAATATGATTTATTATCAGTCCAATCATAGAATGTGTTTCCTAATATTCCATGAGTTCCTGCATGATCCCCAGTTATTAGAGTTACATGATTTACTGCAGTTAGTGAAGGATTAGAAGGAACGCAATAATCTGCCTTTATTCCATTTTCAATCAACCATTCAAATGCAGGAAGATCAGCTTTTTCAAGAAAATCATATCTGAAAGCATCTAAACTTAATATTACAACACGTGATACTGTGTTTGCATCATTGAATGAAGTAGATGACTGATCGTCTATGAAACTCCTCGCAATTTGTGATGTTGAAAACAACAACAGCAAAAGAATTGATATTATCATTATTTTTGAGTCTTTCATTTTCATAATTATCGAGAAACAGAGTTATTAATAGATTAAAATTCTTTCGTAGTACATTGTTGTTCTATCCTAAATTACATCTAAAATATTAGCTATTTCCTCAATAAAGCCAGTTGAGGGAACTATTCTTTTTCTAGTTCCAGGTGCCCCTTCATCTCCGAGATAATAAAACCTCACTCCAGCGTTTACTGCAGTTTCTGCATCCAGCCATGAATCACCTATGAAAATAGTTTCATTTTTGTTTTTATTGAATTGTTTCATTAAAGTTATCATTCCTTCTGGATCTGGTTTTGTTTGTTCCACATCATCTCTTGTAAGAACAAAATCAAAATATTTGTTCAAATCATATTTCTTTAAACCGTAATCTGTAAGTATTCGAGAGTTATTAGTTAAAATTACAACTATGTGATTTAACTCCCTTAATTTCTCTAACGTAGGATGAACATCGTCTTCTAAAATAGCTTTTTCATACCCTTTTTTTTCTTGTTCTTCAATGAAAGACCAAGCATCTGAGAATATTTTCTCTGTTGGATCATTTTTTTCTATAAAACCTACTAATTCTAATATTGATCTGTATTGAGAACTTATTTCTTTATACTCTTTCTTTGAAACGAAGTTTTTCAGAACTTTCCTTAATTCTATCCTAATTCCTTCATAATCAATATTTGATTTTATGAGTGTTCCATCAAGATCGAAAACAATGAGAAGCTGCGTCGACATTTATAACTACTTTGTTTAAATTTCAATTTTAAACATTCTCCTACAGCTTAGCTAAAAACAGTTGTTTCACAACAGTTAGTTTTTTATTATTAGTTTGCGATTATAATTTGGTGTCCTCTTGAGTGTGAAAGCTCCTGAATTTAAATTCATACATTATGAACCTGCATATTCAGACTTAGAATCTGTTTACAAGGAATTTTCGAGAACATTGAAAGAATTCAAAAAAATAGGAGAAGAAAATGTTGCAGTTAGGGTTCTTTCTTATTTTTATGAAGGAATGCTCAATTTGGTACAAGGGGATCAACTATACAATTCAAAAAAATATGACCGAGCTTCAAAAAAATATGATGAAGGTTTGAAGCTAATGGTAAGATCTCGAGCATCTAGAGGGAGAGAAGGTGATCAGATCTTTAACGAAATGATAAAATGGATAAATTACACTGAAGGAATGCAAAGAATTTGTGTAAATTTTGTTGAACAGAATGTTGATAGAAAATTAGAAGTAATTTCAGAGAGCATTCTAAAATTTGAATCTTTCTTCAATGAGAGAAAGAAAGAGAAGAATGCAATTGATGAAATCATAGCAAAAGCAAGAATCAGTTATGCTAAATATTTACAGAAGAAAACAGAATCTGCGAAATTTGAAGATAATACAAAGAAATATAAGAAATATTTACTGAAAGCAAGAACTGAATTAATGAAAGCTAATTTCTTCTTTCGAACATTTAATGATGAACTTGAAGAACTTCAAAATCTAATTGATGAATTAACAAAACAGCATATAATTGGTAGAGCAGAAGAATTTTGGGATAGAGGAACCCATAATATCACAGTAAGTAATTTTGAAGAAGCTCAGAGATTATTTTCAGTTGCTTCCGAATACTATTCACGTGCTAGCGAAATATGTGCAAATTTCATGGAACAAAGATTATATCTAGCACTCTCTAAAATCACTCAAGCAAGTGATTTGGAAGCTGAAGCTAATTCATTGTATAAAAGGAAAGATAAACCAAAAGAAGCTAGTATAATACTATCAAAAGCCGTCGAAACTGTTGATTTAGCTTTAGGATTGTTAACAAGTATTAAGAGTGAATCATTGATTCGAAATATGACAGCACAGCGCTCATATTATGAAGCATTAGCATCTGAAACACAAGGAATTTATCTCTTTGATCAAGAGAATTTCGAAGAAGCTTTGGAAAAGTTTGAGGAAGCAATGAAGAGGCTAGAAGAAACTCAACTTAGTGCTACTGAAGGACAATTAGAACACCTACTAGAGTTTGTGAGAACTGGAAAAAGTGAAGTTGAGGGATACATATCTATGACCAAAGCTATGAAAAGCTAACTACCAGATAGAAAACCTTAAACTTCTTTTCTAACAATCCTTTTTTGAAGAATTCTCCTATGACGATACAACGGTCTCGGATTCTGTGAAAATGACAGCTGATGGGCGGACCGAGGTGAATTCTTCCTTATTTTTAAAATCTAAGAAGTAACATCCTGAATAATTTCTTTATACTTTGTAAACGCTCTTTTTACATGCCCTGATTCAGCTACAAGCCCTAAAGTATTAATTGCAGGTGAATAATCTATTAGCGTAAAGTAAACAAATCCTTTAATCTGCTCATTATTTACGCATATTTCTAGCATTCTTTCAATAGCTCCAGCTTGTCGTCTTTCACCAAACATGACAGCAGAAAGACCAAATTCAGTCAACCAGAGTTCCTTTGAGTTGTTAGTCATTTTTTCTAGATAACCATCTAAATTCAGATATTTACTTCGTAAAGGATATAGGTCCAAACCTATAAGATCGAGTGTGGTATTTTCCCATAGAGGTTCAAATAACATGTTAATAATATTTGGATGATCTTCATTGATTACAAGGTTTATCCCGATCTTTGTATCATTTGTTAAAGCATGGAGATAATTTGCAGTATTATTAATTGCATTGATCCAATCATTAGCAGTTGTTTCTTCACTTAGATAGTAAGGAGCAAAACTTAATGGTTCTGGATAAATCAAGAGAAATTCAGGATTACATAGTTCTATAAGATCCCTTGATTGATTATGCATAGTTTCACTATATGTACTGAAACTCACATTCGAAAATTGCCAAGTGGGAAAGTAATGCCCATAAGTTGCCAACATCACTTTGAATCCATTAAAACGAAGCTCATCAGTGATATCTTGAAGAATCGTCGAATTCTCGTTAATTATTTCATAAGTTACATCAAGTCTGACAGTAGTAACACCTAATTCCCTTAGTAGTTCAAGTTCTTCATTGAAATATTCTTCATAATCACCAGGGATAATGCTGTTATAGGTAACTGTATTAATGGTAACACCAAATTCAAAATCGTTTCTTTTTTCTAGGAGTGGTTGATAGTTGGATGAGATGTAAGGACTAAATGAGTTCATAACTCCAGTACCAAGCAACTGGAAAACCAAAAGGAAAATAAACAACAAACTGTAAATCCCTTTTGATCCATTATCTAAGAATTTCTTTACACCAGCAAATCCTGAAGGTCTCGCTTCCACATCCTTCTGTATATCCTCTAAGAAAACACTTTTCGAAGATTTTTCTTCTAAAGCAACTTTTGTTTTTTTCTGTCCTTTTTTCTTGGTCTTAGTTTCTTCTTTATCTGTTTGATCTTCCTTTTCTTTTAGAAATTTAATAGGCACACAAAGAGGAATTATGATATACACTGGGAAGAAATAACTTGAAGGAGAGAATAATAGAGCTTGAAACATTGCATAACCTATTGTAGGTGCAAGAATTATCCATTCAAGAAAACCTGGTAGACTAAACGCAGTTTGAGCAGAGATTTTGTTGAGAAAGAAGAAAAATGTTGATAATGCTAGAATAGAGAAGAATACATTAATTATCTTACCAAAAATTGAAGCTTTAATTCTGTTCATAAATGTTAAAACAGTTGCAGTAATATTATTTATTACCAGAAACAGACTTCCTAGAAAACCATTCCATCCTATAGTGGGAGCAAAGGATTCTGAGAACCAGAAGAAGAGCAAGAGAGATCCGATTCCCATCAATGCACATGAGAGTAAATTAAGAATAAGCTTATTTTCTTTAATATTGAACAACGAGAAAATTTTTTCTTTAATTGTGCTATTCTTTTTAAATTCTACATCTGCTATTGCATTATAAAGAAGTTTAATTGTCATTACAAGGTTATAAGCTACAGAGATAAAAGCAAATATCAATGCACCTTCGAAACCAAGAATTGCCATCTTTCTTCAAGTTATAACTTCAGAGGTGTTTAAATGTCTTACCATTTAAATCCTTGATAACTATCCAATTAACAATTCATAAAGATCTTCTATAGATCCTCTATAATCAGGTTCAGTTTCAGCTGTTATCATTTCTTCATTTTCCAAATTGGATTCTAGAAGAAATGTTTTGAAACCGCATTTTTTAGCTCTCATATCTCTGTTTCCGTCATTCCCAATTACAAGAGATTTTTTAGGATCAATACCCATTTTTTCAGATATTTCAAACCAATATTTGTCATTATACTTGCAGTAAGTACTATTCTGAGCATGAGTTATCAAATTAAATAAATCTTCAGGAATACCTCCCCATTTCATTCGTTGTTTGATTGCAATATAAGGAAAAACAGGATTAGTTGCAAGAACTATCTTCAGTGATGGATAACTGCTTCTGATATCTTGTAATAGTGAAAGAGCACCTTCAAACGTTTCAATCAAAGGTTTGATTACTTCATATTTCGTTTGGTAAAATTGCAGAAATCTATCTTTTATCTTATCACATTCAGCATTAAATTTTGGACAAAAATCAAGAAGAAAATCTTCTAAAGCTGTAGTATTATCATTGTCAGCATTCTCCATCACATCTGTAGAGATTAATAATTCTCTATAAAATTTCTCTGGATTTGGAATCAAATCTAGAAAAAACTGGGATGCAGCACCCAAATAGATCTTAATAAAATCTTGAAAATCGAAATCAATTAAAGTTCCATCTAAATCGAAAAGCAAAGCTTCATATTCCATTACAATCACATAATATTCTATTCAATAAATTTATACTCTGTATCTAAACATATTCCTATGCAGCCTGGACCTGTATGAGTGACTATTGTCATACCAAGAGGTTTTATGGAAATGTTGTATTCTTTTGGTTTAATTTTTGTTTCAATATATTCTTTTAGTAGATTTGCGGATTCCTCATTTCTTGAATGCATGATATATGCATTAAATTTCTCTGGTTTTCCTTTCTTCTCGAAAATTGTATTGAAAGATTCCAAAACAGCATTTTCATGTCCTCGAACTGTCTTTACAACATCCATTTTTCCATCTATGAAGTTAATCACAGGTTTCATATCAGCAATTTGAGCCATCCAGTACTTTGATCTACTCAGTCTTCCTCCTCTGTGTAAATACTTTAGATTTGCTACAGTAAACCCTACTTCCAAGGAATTTCTATATTTTTCTAGAGATTTTACAATTTCATTAGTAGAAGCACCATCCTTTATCATTTCAGCAGCTTTTATGGCTATAATTCCAATAGCAAAAGTTGCCATTTTTGAATCAAATATGTGAATCTTTGCAGGGGAAGCTTCTCTTTTTTCATACATTCGTTTAGCATTAAGAGCAGTATTGTATGAACCAGATACAGCAGATGAGATAACAACATTAAGTACTTCATCAGCTTCTTTCCCAAGTTTCTTAATCAATTCATATTGATCAGAAAGAGTTGGATTAGCTGTCTGAGGATATTCTTCAGATGAGGAGAATTTTTCGTAAAACTGATCAATAGTGAGATTAACATTTTCATAATAGATTTCTTCACCAAATCTGATGACTGTTGGAACAATTGACAAATCATATTCCTTCAATAGTCTTGCTGGAATATCAGCAGCACTGTCTGTCATTATTTTTAATGTCATCTCTTAGCACAATTCAAGAAGAAAAAAAGGATAAATTTAAACTTTTGTTATAGTTTAAATTCAAAGCTCAAAGTTTCGGGTTAAGACAATTCCTATTGTACCGGGACCTGTATGTGATGCTATCACTCCACCCAGTGTGAATATCGTTCCTATTTTAATATCAGGGTATTTTTCCTTAATTTTCTTAGCATATTCTTCAGTTTCTTTTTGGAAAACAGCCTGTAGAAAATGGACCGTTATGTTCTTGGGATCATCTTGAAGATCATTTAATCCCATCTCAATCATTGCTTCTACAGCATTATCAAGACCAGAAATGCTTTTTAAAACCTCAAGTGAACCATCAACTAAAGCTATTACGGGACTCTTAGACATTAGTGTTCCTAAATAATATTTGGCTCTACTTAACCTTCCACCTTGAAAAAGCCATTTGAGATCACCTACAGAAAAGAAAAATGCATAATCATTCAACCTCCATTCATCTAGTTTCTTTATTAAATCTGTAGCATTCAAACCTTCTTTAGCAAGTTGAGTAGCTTTAATAGCCATCATACCCAAAGGAGAACTTGCTGTGAGTGTATCATATACATGAATCTTTGCTCCTTTAGGATAGGTTTTTTCATACATTTTCTTCGCAAATTGAGCATTAGCTGCTGCTCCACTAACCTTACTGGATAGATGAAGAGAGATTATTTCATCATACTTATCTCCGAATTTCTCATATGCTTTTAACAAGTCATGTTGTGTAGATTGAGATGTACTAGGATGTTTCTCAGCAGTTAGTAACATTTTATAGAACTCTGAAGTTTTTAAATCAACAAGTTCTTTGTAATCATCTGTTCCAAAGATCACATGCATTGGAACCCATTCAATATCATATTCTTCATAGAGTGTTTCATCATTAGATAAATTCAAATCTGCGCTGGTATCACAAATAATTTTTACTGTCATGATGTTAATCCAATCGAGGTCTTTTTTAAATATTCTCTGTTTATATTATCAGAAAATATGATTAGATTTCTTCCCTGTCCAAAATACTAGAAATAATATACTACGATACTAAATCATTAAAAATGCAGAAGAGCAAAATATTTAAACTGGGTGTCTGAAGCATGTTTAGAAGTAAAAAGGAAAAGAAACAGATGCGTGGAAAAATCTGCATAACTACAACCGTTTTCCTTACATTGATATTACTACTAGGGATTCCTTTAGCTGATGCTATGAAGAAACCTTTGATAACCAACAACACCAAAATAAATTCAAGTGAACCTTTGAATGGTGGAATAAGATTTCAAATTAATGATACGTTACCTCCGAGACCACTCTTGTCTATTGAAAAATCAATTAACAATACCGAAGTTCAACCAGAAAAAGAATGGATTAGGATAAATATTACAATCAAGAATATTGGAAATAGAACAGCTTACAACTTGACTGTTACAGATCCAATTTTCAGTAACTGGGCAGTATCTAGTTTAAATATCACAGAACAAGATTATGTTCAAGTTGATATTAATGCTACAGTATTCTATTTTTATTACTTTAAAACCATTATAGAAGGAAATTTTACTTTGGAAGCAACGGAAATAACATATTACAATTTCACAGGCGTTGAATATCATGCAAAATCGCAAAGATTCAATATTATATCAATCGAAATAATTAATCTTCCCGTTATACGAGCAGAACTATGGGTTAAAATCCTCTATTATTGTATTGGTATAAGTCTAGGTTTAGGTTTAATTGTTCTAGTAGATTATGCTTATGTAAAGCAATTGTTCCAAAGAACAAGAAGAAAAATTCAACCAGCGAAAAAGACGTCTGTCCAACAGATGAGTAAGAAACAAATGAAAAAGAAAGCTAAAAAACGTAGAAAATAGTCATTTTCTTAATTATTTTTCCTTTATTCATCAAATCTTATATTTTATATATATCAAAGAACAAAAGATTGTGATGACACTAAAAGAACTATTGGACATGGACTTAAAATTCCTACTTGTTGGTGGGAAAGGTGGAGTAGGAAAAACTAGTGTTGCTTCAGCTCTTGCCATCAGTTTAGCTGAAGAAGGAAGGAGAGTACTCATTATTTCTACAGATCCTGCGCACAGTATATCAGACTCTTTTGATAAAGATTTTTCCTCAGGAGAAGTAACTAAAGTAAAAGGGATTAAAGGAGATTTATTTGCCCTAGAAATCAATCCAGAAGCAGCAGGAGAAGAAATTTCAAAAGCAATAGGACAACCTATCGAGTCAAATGATTTCTCTAGAATTGTAGGAATGCCAGGAATTGCAGAATTACAAGGATTAAGTGAAGATATGCAATCTATGCCTCCTCCAGGTATGGATGAAGCATTATCCTTTGCTAAAATCTTAGAGTATGCTGAAGATGAATTTTATGATACTGTTATCTTAGATACAGCACCAACTGGACACACACTACGGTTATTAAATATACCAGAATTTCTTGATTCTTTTCTAGGTCGAATGTTGAAAATGAAGACTTTTCTTTCAAATGCTATGACTATGGTAAAATCCCTTTTTGGTGGAAAACAAGAGAAGGACAGAACTGTAGAAACACTTGAAGCAATGAAAGAGAAAGTTCTCATAGCAAGAGATCAGTTGATGGATCCATCAAAATCACAATTTGTTAAAGTTATGATCCCAACAATGATGAGTATTTTTGAAACTGAAAGGCTTGTTGAAGAGTTGAATCGACACTTAATACCACACAGTTTTGTAGTTGTGAACATGGTAAACCCGAATAATATGGAATGCCAATATTGTAGTCAGAGATATAAGGAACATATGAAAAATATAAATTATATCAAATCCGCTTTCCAAAATGAAGATATTGTTGTTGTAGAAGCTTATGATAGAGAGATAAGAGGATTAAAAATGCTTAAACAATTCAGTGAATCTCTTATCTAAAATCTACAGATCTGGTCTAGATAAAAGCAAAATCGAAATAATTCTTACCTAGAAGAAAATAAGTTACTAATGAGTGGGGAGATTCATCACTTTTTGAATCAGATAGAATTTTTAAAACACTCTTCAGTTCTCGATTGAATTCCCAACTACTTGAATAATATATATTGTGAATATCTTTTGTTTTTTTCACAATTTCAGCACTATTTCTTATTTCATCGAATAGGGTTCGTACACTTCTGCTTTTTCTTAATTCTTTCCAGTTGTTATGGAAGTATTGGTATAGAGTATATGGTCGAAATGAGGATGTTAAAAATGAAAACATGCTCGAACTCCTTAATCCAATTGTTGTTAGCTGATCATTCTTAGATAAGATGAATGAATTAATATGCTTGTTCAAGTTTATTGATTCTTTTCTAATCGTGTTGATGTTTTTTGCTTCTAGAATAAATTTAACCAATTCTTCTACAAACAAACCAGAAGCTGCACCAAGTGTGTGTGTATCAATTATGTCTATTTTTATTTCTGAAACTAATTTCTTAGCTACTAGTGCGTTGTCGAAAACAGCTGGTGTAACAAGAGAAGAATGAATACTAATTAAGGAATCATATTCTTCTGCAAGATAAGTATATAATTCAACGAACTCCTTGATGTTAGGTGCAAAAATTCTAGCATTATTATCCCGTTTTACTAGAGAAATCAGTTCAGAAGTATTTATCTTTTGTATTTGTGATCTTTCGTTGTGAGTTTTTCCTTTTGAATCCTCAACAATATAACCTATCGGATATACATTGTATAGAGTATACAATTCTTGATTTAACTCTCTGGAAGTATCAATAACTACAGCTGTTTTCATATGTATGGAATCTAATTTGTTGGAGTATTAGATAAGTTTTCTTATAGGTTGATTTTATCAAAAACCATTAAGATTGTTGATTTTGCATATGTTTGTCATAGTCTTCATTAGAGACTTCAATTGGTATTGAACCAGACCATCCACATTCAGAATTAGTACAACTGAAATGTGGACTAAAGATACTTGATTCATTTCTGGAAACATAAAAGCAGATTGGACATACTGTAACAACATCTCTCAATGATCTTCTACGTATTTTAGGTTCAATTATGTCCTTATCTTTTGTAATAAAAGTCACCTTTTCAATCCTTAATATTTATCTAGAGTTCCTGAATAGAATCCAGATATTCTAGTATTTGAATGACTTCAGAATGACACTTCTATATTTGATCCTGGAAAACCTGAATCCTCAAGTAATTTTTTAATTTTATATCTGTGATCTCCTTGTAGTTCTATTCTACCTTCCTTATAAGTTCCACCACAAGCAAGTTTTGATTTTAATTTCTTAGCTAAAGCACTAAGGTCGACTTCATTTGGATCAATACCAGCAACAAGAGTATATTTCTTTCCGTACCTTCTTTTCTCCATAAAAACTCTGATTATCTGTTCTTCTTTAGCTATTTCTTCACAAACACATAGATCTTTCGGTAATCCACAAACCATGCAATCTTCGCTTTCAGACACAACTCAAGAAACGTATGAGCTTATTTATATTTATTCATCTAAACTTGTTTTTCCTAAGTAAATTCCATTATTTAGGGAATAATTTAAATTAAATCATCTATCTATCTAATTTGTGAATATTCTTATTGTAGATGCCTTAGCTGCAAATGAGGGAAGAAGAAAATTTTCAAGGGATGCAATAGGAGTAGGACCCCGCTTATTAGCGGGTATTTGTCAGAAAAACAACATTTTCTCAAGAATTGTACGTGTTGAAGATTTTCTGGAAAAGGAAGTCAAGACTGAAAATGATGAATTTGAAGTCTATCTATTAAGTGCAATGACTGTGGATAGAATAGCAGTTGAAAGAGCCATAAAACGAATAAGACAGGAGAATAATAGATCAGTTATAGTACTTGGCGGTCCAATACTATCTGATGAAGAAATTTTGAATACTATTGAAGCGGATATAGGTGTCAAAGGAGAAGGGGAATGGATTCTGAACGATCTTCTTCGATTTGATTTTTCTGTAAATTCTATGATGGAGGAACAAACAGCAAAGAAATATAATATAGAGAAATTTGATAATTCTTGGTATATTCGTCAAATTGTGAAAGAGACAAGTGGTTTGTTTGAGAATTTCACTCCTTCTACAGAGCGGATTTTAGATTATCCAGATTATTGGTTTTCGAAAGTTTATGTTGAAACAGTACGTGGATGTTCAAATCATTATAGAGGTAGTCTTGTTAAACAACAAGGAGGGTGTTTAGATTGTGATAATTGTGATGATCCTAGCACCATAATAGATGGAGAATGCCCTGAGGATATCCCCCCTGGGTGTGGTTTTTGTTCAGTACCTGCAACTTTTGGATTTCCAAGAAGTCGAAATATTGATTTTATAGTTGATGAGGTCATAGAGCTTTACAATAATGGTGTGAAAAGGATTGTTCTTTCAGCTCCAGGTTTTCTAGACTTTTATCGCAATAAGGAGAATAAACCTTTATTTTCCCCTACTAATCCACCAGCAAATATTGAGCGAATTGAAGAAATTTTATCAAAACTGGCAAAAGTCAGAGATTCACAATCAAATAAATGTAGTATTTCAGTAGAAAATGTGAAACCCTCACTTGTAACAGAAGAAGTTTCAGAAATATTTGGTAAATATATTCCAGGTACAGCAATAAGTATAGGATGTGAAACCTTTGAGGAACAACACAGTAACCAAATTGGAAGACCTTCATCTCCAAAGGATGCAATAAAAGCAGCAAAAATGCTATCAGCAAAAGGGCTACATCCTCAAATCTATTTGATTCACTCCTTACCAGGAGAAACTGTTCAATCACTGGATTATACAAGAGAAATAGTAGAAAACAAACTAGATGAATTTGTAGAAAAAATCACAGTCTACAAATATCTACCTTTACCAAACTCTCCTTTTGAAAAAACAAAAGTAGAATCAATAACTAAAAGACACTTGTTGAAAATAAAACGAGAGGAATTAAAGAAAGCTATCATTCAATTCAACCTCAAGAAAAAACGCAATTTGATAAATTCAAAAGTAATTGCAATTGCTGCTGAAAGAGATGTGAAAAGGGAGAAAACATTCATTTGCTATCCATTGTATAGCGGACCTGCTATTAGTGTTCATTCAGTTGAGTCTATAATTGGAAAAGAAATTGAAGTCGAGATAATAAAAGCTATTAGTGATAAATTAGTTGAGGGAAAAATCATTTCAATAAAATAGGGTCAACATTCTTCCAATCTGCATTTGAGTTCTCAAAATCTTTCTGTTCCTGTTTTGTTGTTTTGACTGAAACTATCTGACAAAAGTCATCACCACATAATGTACATTTTGAATGGATAGCTTTTTGTTTTGGATCAGTTGCCATTGACTTTGCTGCATCAACATAACAATAGAGTTTTCCTAAATCTTCCTCATCCTGCTCCTTGAATACATGGGATAAGATACAATCGTGAATCTCCAGCTTTGAAAAATCCAACTCCTCATTTATAGCTTGCTTCAACAAATCACGTACATCAATGTACTCTTTCCCTTCATAGACATATTTACCATGAATCCCATAATTAGATAAATCAGGGTGACCTTCTTTAGTTCGATCACTAATCATTCTACCATATTCAATTATACTTCTAATAATCAGTTCTTTTCCCTTTTCTTCACCTAATTCTTTCACTAGAGTTTTTGAAAAAGATAAATGCATGAAAGCAAGTCTAATCATAGCAATCTCCACTTGATCTATTGCTTCGCTTAGTGGAACTACGTCTTTACTGTTCATAAAATCATCATATTTAACAAGACTCTAATTCTATTAAAGTTTCTTGAGAATCACATCAAGTTTAAATATTACGAAACAATTAGATTTTCAATTTAATTTTAGGTGATACAATGAGAAGACCATCAGCCTGGAAACAAGAAATGGCAATAATACAAAGTGATATTCATAGGGAAAGAGACGAAATTGCTAAATCACTTCCCTCCTTAGAGCCTTTAAATGATGCAGGTATTGCAAGACGAAAAGAAATACAAATAAAACTAATCACTCGATATGAAAACGAAGTAATTCCTAGAATGAAGAAAGAAAGTAGAAATTACTTGATCGTTCATATAATCTATTACTGTTTTCTAGCAGTTAGTGCAATCCTAGCATTTCTGAATATAGTTGATATTGTAGCTATTGTAGGTTCAATTGGATTGACTTCCTTAGGAGCTGCAATTGATTTACAAGGTATTTATAACAGAATAATCCAAACTATACAACATAGACCTATTTTAGATAAATCAGTTACATTTCTAAAGAATAAATTAGATGAAGTAGATACAGAAAAGGAGATAGATGATCTAGAAGACACTATGAGTTTTCTGACTAGAATGTCCCTCTATAATTATGTTGATTTCATTAAAGTTCTTGACTTACTGAAGACTATATATCCATTAGAAAATAAAGCAGTAGATACAATGCCCGTTTAGAATAAATCAACTTTTACTTTTTTTATTAATTAAAATTGAAGAATGTCTCTTTGATTCAAGAACTAAGAATAACTGAAAGAAATAACATAGAGAAGAAAAATAATGAGAACCTTCGAAGGATTGTGAAAAAGAGAGAAATTATCGAGCTTTAACTGGCTTAGCAATTAATGAGCGTTGCTTAACAAGAATACGATTTGAACAGCGGGGACATTTCACGCCAGGCAATAATCTTAGTTCGCTGGGTGTTATTTCATTCTTGCATCTTCTGCAGATATATTTTGTCATCGTTCTTTCCTCTTTTCTTTTCTTCTTAATCTTTTCTGTTCTTCACTTTTTATTCCTTATTAATTTCACTGAATTCGTCAAATTCTGATTCTCCTTCCATCAGTTCCCCTAATACTACTTCTAAGTCTTCTGTTGGTATTCTTATCTGCTTCATCGAATCTCTATCTCTCATCGTTACTGTGTATTTATCCTTTGTTTCATAATCTATCGTAATGCAATATGGGATTCCTATTTCATCTGCTCTTGCATATCTCTTTCCTATCTTTCCACTTTCGTCATAAAATGATAAGTATCCTGCATCCTTTAGCTCACTATGAATCTCATAAGCAAGTTCAGCTAATCCATCTTTTTTCATTAGCGGGTAGACAGCTACTTCAAGAGGAGCAACTATTGTTGGAAATTGGAACCATGTCCATCCTCTCTCATCCTCCCTGAAGCATTTTTCTAAAACCGTATATAGTATTCTGTCAACTCCCAATGAAGGTTCTGCAACGTGAGGAACAATTTTCTTATTATCTACTACTATCTCGAATGAACTTTTTGAAGCTTTTGCGTGTTTCATCAGATCATAATCTGTTCTAAGTGCATTTCCTACTATTTCCATATGACCAATTGAAAGATTTGCTTCTAAATCAAAATTTCCTATTGAGTAATGAGGTGCTTCATGATCTTGCATATGTCTAAACCAAAATTCTGTATCAGGAATACCTAAAGCTCTCATCATTTCTGCTTCCATTGCAAGATAATAAGCTAGGTATTGATTGGGAATAACTCCTTCAGCTACTGCAACTCCAGCTGATACTTGCATTGGTTTCTCCCATCCTTTTTCTTGCATCTCTCGTGTTACAATGTTAATCTCAAGATCAGCTACTTCATCAAATCGAGGATGCTCATTTTCTTTTTCTGGATCATAGAACATTTCTATTTCCATTTGTTCAAACTCTCTAACACGAATGATGAAATTTCGTGGAGATATTTCGTTTCTGAATGATGGACCAGTTTGAGCAATACCAAACGGTAGTTTGTTTCTCATAAAAGCAGCTAGTCTCTTGAAATTAATGAAGATATTTTGAGCAGTTTCTGGTCGAAGGTAACCGTTAATTCCTCCTGTTGATCCAATTTCAGTTTTGAACATAAGATTAAATTGTCTTGCTTTACTTAACCCTCCTTGACAGTTAGGACATGCAATTTGGTTTTCTTTGATAAGTTCGTCTAAATCATCCAAAGGTAAACCTTCAGCTGTTTTCCCAGTAATTTTTTTGATTAACTCATCTGCTTTAAACATAGATTTACATTTTTCACACTGGACCAATGGATCATCAAAGGAATCAAGATGACCAGATGCTTGAAAGACGGATTCAGGCATAAGAACGGAGCCTTTTATCTCAAAAACCCTATCCTCATCTAAAACAAAGCTTTGTCTCCACAAATCGATTATTTTCTGACGCATCAAAGTGCCTAGAGGTCCATATTCATAAAAACCCCCAGCTCCTCCATAGATTTCTGCTGTTTGACTAATAAATCCTCGACGCAGGCAAACATCTATTATCTTGTCCATCAATCTTTCTTCAGTCATTTCTTTCAACAATCAGAAAACAAAATCGCTTCTTAAATCCTTTGAAAAAAGTAAAAATAATCAAATAAAAAAGAAAAATATGAAGAGGATTAGATTGTTACCTCTATGTTTAGTTTACGGACGAGTTCTTTGTATCTATTTCTAACTGTTACTTCTGTAACGGTAGCAGTTTCAGCAATTTCTCGCTGTGTTCTTCTTTCTCCTTCAGTAATTCCTGCAATATAAATTGAAGCAGCTGCTAAACCAGTTGGATCTTTTCCTGCTGTTAAATTATGTTCTTTTGCTCGATTAAGAAGTTCTACTGCTTTTCTAGCTGTTCGACCACTTAAACGAAGCTCTGCTGCAAAACGAACAATATAATCGGTTGGATTTGCTAAGGGGATTTTAATATCTAGTTCCCTTATAATCAACCTGTAACAACGTCCAAGCTCCTTCTTTGAAATACGACTATGACGAGCAATTTCATCGAGTGTTCTGGGAACACGACGAATTCGAGCTCCAGCATAAGCTGTTGCACCAATCATTGCCTCAATAGAACGACCACGGATAAGACGTTTTTCAATAGCTTTACGATAGATATTAGCTGCAGTTTCATTAACACTGCGAGGAATACCTAATTGCGAAGAAAGACGATCAAGTTCGGACATAGCATAAGCTAAATTCCGATCAATAGAACTATGAACACGAGTGCGAATTTGCCATTTGCGTAAACGATAAATTTGAGCCCTGCGTTTAGGAGAAAGCTTCTTACCATAGACGTCTCTGTCCTCCCATCCTATCTGTGTTGAAAGACCTTTATCGTGTATTGTTATTGTTGTTGGTGATCCTACACGACTCCTTTTTGATCTCTCTTCTGCTGTGAAAGCTCTCCATTCTGGTCCGTCATCTATCAGTTTTTCCTCTACTACTGTTCCACAATTTCTACAGATGTGCTCTCCTCTTGTCTCATCTAGAATAACATCTATGCCTCCACATTCAGGACACTCTATATCTTCATCCTCTTCTCTATATGCCGAAGTGTCTGGTACTTCACTCATTCTTTTTTTCCTACCTTTTTTTTTGGCTAATTTGCTTAATTATTTCTTTTATTTTCTAATTGATTTTCTTATTGTTTTTACGGCTGTTATATTGTTCTTATGCATTACTTTCGTATGTTAATCGATTTTAACAATCGGTTAATCCCTTGCCTGCATTAGTTTCTTAGAAAGCGTGCTTCTCTCCTCTATCTATGCTTAGCCTTCATAAAATGTGAGAGTAACCCACCAAACGCGCCAGTTTTTCCTGCTTATAAACCTTTCTCTGATTTTGGTTCTGCCTATTTCTTTTAACCCTTGTTTCTAGTATATAAACTTTTGCATTACCTAAATAACTTGCTTAAGTAAAGATTCATCGTAAGAAGTCCTCTATTTAAGGTTTTTTTGAGAAACAGTTTCTTCGTCTCCAAACAAAGTACTTAATAATTTAATTTCATTATCTTTTTGGTTTTCTTTCCAACAGACTTAAAAGTTGAAACAGAGTAAAAATCTAATTTCACTCTTCCTTTTTTTCTCTTTTTCCACTTACAAATGATGTAATTCCCTTTCTTATATTTTAGTCAAAAAAATAATCCTTTTTCATTTTTTCTCTTTCTCATATTTTCATATAAAGAGGATTCTTACTCGTCTTTTAATTATACTTTATCAACCAGTGATTCAATTTTTGCTAGTAGTTCTTCTTTTTCTTCAGTTTCTTTTTTAGGTCTGAGTGTATATGTTATTATTGAAAGCACAACTATCTCCGCTGTTACTGCTAGTGCTAAACCTAGATAGATGAAGAATTTTATTTGGAAATCAACTGTTGGACTAGTTTCTCTTAAGCTTGCAGAAATCCTGATCAAAATGAAGAATAAAGCTACCCCAAAGAATGTATAGATGTTAAATTGTTGTAACTTTTTCTTGTTTGCTAAACCTGCTAGCAAACCTATTGGCACACTGCACAAGAAGATTATTAGATAGGCATTACGTAGTTTTGAACTTTTTTCTAAATTGAAAAGCACGAAATATATTGCAGAACCGTATAGTGCTCCAAATACAACAAATAGTTGACGATAAATACGTTCCTTGCTGAGATACCTAAATCTTTCTGACACAATCCAATAAATAAGAAGGAGTTAATAAATCTTTTACAGAAACAGAATTTGGTTTCAGAGAAATTGTAAAACAAAAAAATATCGAAATTGAATAAGATATTGATGATTTGTTAAATCCTATGAATATGTTCTAAAAGACTTATATTATGATGTCTTATGCATCTTATGATTATTTCTTTTTCTCTTTGCTATAATAACTAGTATGAATAGAGAGAAAATTGATGGTATGCTAGAATGATTGGTTTTTAGTGGATAATTATCATCTGGCAAGACTGTTGGATTCTTTAATGGGTATAAATCAACAGAATTAGCATCGCCATCAATAAGATACTTATTTCTTCTCCCTCGGTCAGACCAATAGTTTCCTTCTAAAGTATTGAAAAGTAATCTTTCTCCTATTTCTTATTGGTTTCTCTTTATCATTTTTTGTCGTACATATTCTATGCAAGCATCTCTCGTATTAGGAATTGCCTCATTCATAATTGCCATAGATAGAATGAGTTTCACTTCCCCGATTTCTATTCCTTTGAAACCAAAAATGCTTTCAATCTCATTCCCATCCAACTTAGGAATTACATGAATCAATTCTTGATTCTCATTAATTTGTCTCAATTTGTCAATGATAGGATCAAGAAATATTTGAATTCTTCGAGTAGAATTTTCTGCTAAAGTAATTGATATCAAATTCTCCAACAATGGACCTAATTCCCTCAAAAAAAGTCTCATTTCGATAAGAGAAGGGGATAGTTCAGTGAAAACAAACAGAGCATCTTTATTCTTTATATATTGGCTAATTTCTTTTATTTCCTTATTAGAAAAAGTGTATTTTTTTAGAAACAAGATTGCTTTTTGAAATCTTAAATAATCAGCTGTTTGCTTATTTCTAGCTAATGATTTTTCTATTTCTAATTCTGATAAAATTGCAGATAATAATACTGAGGGATTAAACTGCTTTTGTTCCCAAAGATATTCTAGCTTTAGATTAATCTTTTTCCAAACACTCCTGACCAAAAATATTTCTTCATCTATTGAATTATCTGGAATTTCAGGAAATAGTGTCTCAAATATATTAAGTTCTAACATTAGCTGAAAAGCTTTTACAGAATTAGATTCCAGAGACAATTTCAATTCATTAATTATCCTTTCATGTGGTACTTCTAGAATATTTTTCGTATTTTTCTTGATTCCATTTTTAACATTGTCTGCAACCTCAAAATCTAATTTACATGCAAAACGAATTGCTCTAAACATTCTCAAGTAATCTTCATGAAATACAACAGATGGTTTTCTTGTCGTTTGAAGTATTGAATTTTTAAGATCTTTAGTTCCATTGAATATATCAACATACTTACTACCAAACATGAGGAAAGTATTAATTGTGAAATCTCTTCTATTTAAATCATCAAAAATTGAAGCTTTTTCAACTATAGGTGTTCTTGAAGGATATTCATATCTTTCTTTTCGAGATGAATTAAATTCAAAAATAATTCCATCAGAAAATCTGACCTGAGTAGTCAATGTCTGATTGCTCATTTTGCCTATTTTTCCATTCATTTCACTTGCAATTATTTCCGTTAAATCATTAATCTCTCCTTGAAAAATTATGAAATCTACATCATCGCTAGGATTTTCTAATAACAAATCTCTCACAAAACCTCCAACAATTCCTATTGCATAATTATTTTTGTTTGTTATTGAAATTATTTGATTAATTTTCTTAACAACATTAGCACATATTCCTGATAAAAGGTTTTTATCAATATCGTGAATAGTTGGAATTACTCCCCTGCTTTTTAGCTCTTTTTCACATAAACTCAAAGCATTTTTGTTTTCTTTTAGTAATTCCATCAACTAGTATGGAAATTTGCTTTCTATAAGAGCATTACGTAATCTAAATTCTATAGCTTTTTAAGACTGTATGTACAATTAATTCTTGACCAGTATGCAGGGTTAGTGATAAGATTGGCTATTGAAAATTTTCTTGTTGGATTTGAAAATGCTCTTTGGTATCTAGCTATTGGACTACTAATTTCTGGAGGATTATTGGTTATACTTTCAGTAGTTTTAAATTTAGACAGTTTTGCACATGCACTAGGAATTGGAGATCATGATGTTTCCGTTGATCATGATTTTTCAGCTGATCATGACGTAAGTGTTGCAGATCATGATATCTCTGTTGACCATGATATTAGTATAGCAGACCACGATATTTCGATAGATCATGACTTAGGAGTAGGGGATCATGATATCTCTGTTGACCATGAAATAGGTATATCAGATCACGATATTTCAGTAGATCATGATGTAGGAGTAGGGGATCATGATATCTCAACTGATCTAGATAGCAGTGAAGTACATTTCGATAGTATGAAGGATATTACACATACTTCAGCTCCCATCTTCCTACTTATGTCTACATATTTTCTGATGTTTGGAATTTTAGGTGTTTCCACACTAAAAATCTCTTCTTCGAGCATTGGTCTCCGTATTTTTAGAATAATCTTGATTATTATCTCCCCCTATTTACTTGCGTTATCCTTAACACATCTGTGGAGAAGAATTTCTACTACAAAAGTAAAACCAATTAAAAGAGGAGTACAATTGATTGGCATGATTGGGACTGTATATGTTTCCGTAGATAACCGAGGGGGCATAATACATGTCGATTTAGGAGAAGGATTAGGAACTCAAAAACTCCATGCTGTTAGTGCAGGTTACCATGATAAATTTGAAAGAGAAGAAGAAGTTAGAATTGTCGCTGTAAAAGACAGAGTCTATTTGGTTGACAAAATTTAATTTATCTTCTTTCATTTTTTGTTTTAATATTTGCATAAAAAAATAATATTCGATTATTCGCTATTATTTCTTAATAGGGTTCCATTATCATTTAGATACCTTAAAAAAGAACCATGATTAATTTTAGTACACACGATAATGAGGGTAATATAAAAATGGCTTTAGCAAATTGGTGGGCAATACCGGTAGGGATAGTAATAGTAATAGTACTTTTTTTGATATTTTATGCATCCAGATATAGAAAGTTTACATCAGATACATATATGATACATTTTCGAAATGGTCGAGTAATCAAGGCAGGAATAGGTGGTCGAGCTGTTGTCATGCCATTGATTGATGAAGTTCGTGTAATTCCTGTAACCACACAATCAACTTTTCTGGAAGCTAAAGAGAAAGTTGTTTCTAGAGAATTTCAAGAAATTTCGGTAACTGCGTTTGTTTTTTGGAGGGTTATTGATCCTGAAGTAGCTTTTTCTAGAACATCTTGGGATCGTTCTTCACAAGCACATGTTGAAAATATAATTAAGAATGCTGCTGAGAGTATAATTCGAACAACTTGTGCAAATATGCCTCTTGAAACAATAATACGTGATCGTCAAGCGATTATTGAAGCTGTTACAAAAGAGCTTCACACACTAACCAAAGATTGGGGATTAGTAATCGAAAGTTGCGAGATTAGAGAGATTGAGATAATTGATCCGAATTTAAAATCTAACGTTAGCGCTATAATGAAAATTGAACAAGAGAAACTCGCAAGATTAAAGAGCGCAGAAATGCAAGAAGTAACTCAATTAAGAGATTTGGAAGTAAGTCGAAAGGTTGGTATAGAACAACAAGAAGTAAATCTTGATGTCGATTCAAAAGAGAAAGATAAACAGATAAAAGTTCAACAACTTGAGAAGAAACGAACAGAAGTTGAAGCGGAAACCTATCAAACAAAGATAGAAATAGAAGCTGTTGCAGATGCTGAGAGAATCAAGAGATTAGCAGAGGCAAAACAATATGATATGGAAGCTAGAGCTCGTGGAGATGCTGCAGCAATTAGAGAAGCAAAAAATGCTGAAGCTGAAGGTATTCTAAAGAGAATAGATGCTCTTTCCAAATCTGATGCTCGTTTGTTCCAAGAAATGATTATTGAAAAATTACCAGAAATATATCAGAACTTAGAAATAGATAGAATGATAGTTACTGGTAGTAAAGAAGATGCTTTTTCAGCAATAGCAAATGCAATTCTGCCTTTCTTACAAGTAATTCCTGAGCTTGTTAAAAAATCTGCAATCGAAACTGAGAAAAAGAAATAATTTTCTCTATTTTTTTACTATTTTTCTTCAAGAATAATTATGTTTTTTGGATTAGTAAGAAGTGATTATTCAGACCAATAAACTTAGTTTTTGATAAACCATAGTGTTTCAAGATTGCAAAATGTTCATCCAGTATGAGGTTATATTCATATGGTTCATAGACACTCATAATCCAATCTAATCCCATATTGAGACTTGGAGTTAGGGTTAGAGCTAGATATCCTTCTTTGTGTAAAGAGTTCTGAATAGTTTTTATATACTCCTTCATGTCATCTTTAAACACAAATTTTGTTCCCATAAAAATATCGATAGATTCTTTTGTAATTGCATGGTTCAACTGCTCCAAATCCATAAAATCTACATTATAGATTTCATACAAATCTTGAATGACTAAGCACCGATAAATCGATGATATGGGTTCGATACTGAGTATATTGATTTTTTCGCCAAAGAAATTTGCAAGATGTAAACTATCATAACCAGAACCAACTCCCCAATTAACTATGCTTATCCTATCTTTTGTGAAAAACAGGGGGGATCTAGAAGAAATTCTTTTGTAAAACAGCTCTCTTAGCTGAAAGAAGAATTCTGATCCATAGAAGGAATCAAGAGTTCGTATGAGTTCATTCTCAGAGAGCTTTCCTTGCTCTCCTTTCAAAATTGATTCATATTTTGGTGTTAATCTGTCAAATTGCGCAGCAAAAGGAGAAAGTAAGTCATCTTCTTTAGCTTTTATTTCCTCCTCTAAATCAGAAACCAGAAACTCTCTTCTTGGATTATCAGCATAAAATTCTCCTTGTTTAGAAAGTAAATCATATTCTGATAATAAATCGAAAATCCTGAAAAATTCTTCATTTAGAGTTGTGAAATTTAACATGTGAAATATCTCTTCTGGAGAACGAGGTCTATTGAGAATTTCATAAACTCCTAGATTTTCTAGAAACTTTGTAGCTTTAATTGCTGATAACTTTTGTAATAAATCCAAATTAGCAATGACTAACTCATCAGTTAATTCTTCGGTTGGTTTATACATCTTCACATAAATTCACCAATGTAACACGAGTTAAGATATTATTTAGTAAAAATAGAATCTTAAACTTTTAATCTTTCTCATTGTTTTTAAGATATTTGAGAAAAATAGCTCAATTCTTTCTATTTTCGTCGATAAATATCCAGAAAATCTCTCGACTTTAGAAATATAATAAATTCAATAATTAATGATACAGGAACTGATAATTCTTCACTAATCGAAAAGATAGAGTTATTCCCTTTTAATAATTCCATATTTTCTAAAAACAATTGATAATTCTTACTTAGAGTAATCCATCCTTTTTCTTGAATTACAGCAGGAAGTTCTGAGAGTTCGGGAAAATCACTTTCTGAGTTAATGATTAAATCCATTATTTCTGATACTATGTGTTTCTTTGGTTGTCTTGAGATGTTCTTATCAATGTATAGAATAGCTTCCAAAGTAGATTTAGACTTACTTTCTCCA
>JAGLRO010000010.1 GCA_023136245.1 Candidatus Heimdallarchaeota archaeon | reverse complement strand
CTTCTTCTTTCTTCATAGGTTTAGCTTTAGGTTTGGGTTTAGCAACTTTGTCTACTTCATCTAATTCATCAAATTCATCCTTTACAGTTGCTCCTGTTTCTTCAGCTCTTATCTTTTCCAGTGCTTCTTCCTCAATTTCTGGGTATTCCTCTAGTTCTTCAATCATTTCTTCTGTTGTTTCTTCAACTATATCTAATTCTCCTTCTCCTTCAGGTACAACAATCATGGATGTAGAAGTAGGTTCTGCGATTATTTCAATATCATCAGGTAATATTGCATCTCCCCTCATGATACGAACTTGAACTCCAATTAAACCTCTTCTTATTAAAGCTTGAGCTTTGCCAACATCAACATATTGATGTGAAGGTTCTCCACATTTTGCTACAAAACCAGCTCTGAAAGTTTCTACTCTTGCTCTTTGACTGGTTATTTTTCCACTTATTTTGATTTCTACTCCTTTCGCTCCCCCTGACATTATTCGTCTAATGATACCATGAGCACTTCTTCGAAAATGTCGACCTCGTTCTAAAGAAGAAGCAAGACGATAAGCCATAATTCTTGAATCTAATTCAGGATTATCTACTTCTGTTACTTCAATTTGAGGATTATCAAGTTCGTATATATCTCTAAGAGCTTCAGTAATTCTGTGAATGTTTCTTCCTCGTCCCCCTATTGCCAATCCTACTCTTCCTACTCGAAGAATAACTCTATCACCCAAGGGTGTTCTTCGTAACTCTACTCCTCCATATTCTGCATTTTTTAATTCGTCTGCTAAATACTCATCTATTGCATTTCGTTGATATTTTTTCAATAAGTAATCTTTTGTTGTAGGCATTTTTTACACCTCAGCTACCTCAGCTACTAATTCAATATGAACAAATTGCCTAACTTTTGGTGATGAACGACCATGAGCTCTAGTAAAAATAGCTTTTTGTCTTGTTCCTATCAATGTCACAGCATGTGTGATTCTACATCTGTCCAACTGCAATTGATTATTTTCAGCATTGTTCTCGAGATTTCTGACAACCTTTAGTATTTCACTAGCTGCTTTTACTGGAAATCTTCCAGCAGACCACCCAACAACATTGCTTTTGTGACCAACATTTCTTTTATATCTCCTATATGGAACAGCAGCTTTCTTTTCTACAACTTCTTCAAGATACTCAGCACACTGATGTATAGTCATTCCCTTGATTGTATTGCAGATCTCTCTTGCTGCTTTCTTACTGATATCTATATCTCTCGCTGAAGCTTTTGCTGATCTATCAGGATCGGTTTGAATGGAATATCTGTAGGTTGGCAATATCTAATTCTCCTATTTGATTTCTTAAATCCTGGATAAATAGCGAGTAAGAGTATGATTTTTAAGGTTTATTAACGCTACAATTTACTCGTATTTGTTATCCAGTAAGTTACTTCGACTTATTGCTATTTAAAATGGTTTTCTTTATTGAGCTAAAAATCTTCTTAAGCAGTTGAGATTGATTATCAACATATTTGTAGGGATTTGTTACAATTCAATAAGAAATAATGAATCTTTTAGTTCTATTTTATGAGCTTCTTTCAAATCCTCTTTATCTTCAACAAGTTCATCTATCAAATGCATTGATGAAAGATCTCTTGCAAAGGGAGAGAAATTTTTTGGTAAATAAGCTCTCTTTATTCTAGTATTAAGTGGTAATTTTTGATTTTTCTTGTGTTTCCATATCGCAGAGTTCAATTCCAACAGAATTGGGGTTAGTTCTCTATACTTCTCATCTACATCGATTTCATCCGGTTTAGATAAAGATTCGATATGTATTGTTTTTTCATATAATCCCCTATAAATAAAATCAGTTACAAATGGAATTAGAGGTGCTAATGCTTTTGTGATTTCAATAAGAACTTTATGGAGTGTATACCAAGCTGCTTTTTGTTCTTTTTCTGTGTAATCTTGGTTTCTATTATATGCTCGTCCTTTTACTAACTCAATATAATGAGATGCGAAAATTTCCCAAGTAAAATTCCTGAAAATCTTAGAAGGTATTTGAAAATCAAAAATCTCATATCCTGCAATAGATTCTATATGTGCTCTTTTCAATTCAGAAAGAATCCATTCATCTGCTGGTTGTAATTTAATTTCCTCCTTTGTTACAAAAGGAAATCTACTTACGAATCTTGCAACATTATAGAATTTGTTAATGAATTTCGATATTCCTTGTAATCTTTGTTCGTGAAAACGTATATCTGAACCATGACTTGCTTCTATTGCACCATACAAGCGTAAAGCATCCCCACCATATTTTTCGACCATATCTTCAGGATAGGTTGCTGTTCCTTTGCTTTTAGACATTTTCTCTCCTTTTCGATCTACCACATGACCTGAAATCCAAGCATGTTTAAACGCAGGTTTGTTGTACAACAGTAGACCTCTTAGCATAGTATAATGCAGCCATGTTCTTACAATATCCTTACCTTGTGGTCTCATGTCACATAAATATTCTCTGCCATTTAATTCCTTAAACAAATCATCGTCTCTTTTATTGTGGGGATGTAGAGTGATGTAAATTTCACTAATAGATGAATCTATCCAAGTATCAAATGTTCTAATATCTCCTTCGAAACCCTCTGAGCTTCCACATTTTTCACAAGTATCAAATGGAGGTTCATCTTTCCAAGGTTGATAATAAGGACCAGGTTCAGGTAGATTAGGATGCCTGCAACTGTTGCAATACCACACAGGAACTTCTGTACCATAGTATCTTCTTCTACTGATTGGCCAGTCAATAGACACCGTATTTAGCCAATCTAACCACACTTGTATCATATAATCTGGGAAAAAAGTCATTTTGTTCGCGTATTCTTTTAAAGTAGGAACATATTCCACTTGCTTCAAATAGTATTCAGGCATAGATAGAAATTCCACATCATTTTTGCAACGAGAGCAAGTTGGAAAATTGTGGGGGGCGTCCTTTTTTTCAACAACATATCCTTGCACTTCTAAAGAATTAGCAATTTGTTTTCTTGCTTCTTTTACTGTAAGTCCAGTATAGTCTGGTACATTTTCATTAATCAGACCATTAGTATCAATTACTGTATTGGGTTGGAGATTTAGTTCTCTGAATATTTGTACGTCACTAGAATCACCATAAGCACATACCATCAAAATACCAGTACCGAAATCCATCTTTGCATAATGATGAGTAAGTATTTGTATCTCATTTTCAAAAATAGGTGAAACTGCTGTCTTACCCTCTAAATGCTTGTACCGATCATCTTTAGGATTGAAGATAATTACACCAATAGCTGGAATTAATTCTGGTCTAGATGTTGAGATTATTAGCTCTTTACCAGTTTCCTTTATTTTGAACTTTACATCATACAAAATGTGAGAACCAGATTTATAGTCAATTTCATTATCCGCAATTGTAGTTTTACATCTTGTACAATAGTTGTTTGGTCTGTCATCTTCATAAATCCGTTCTTCTCTAAACAGTTTAATTATAGTTGACTGAGTTAGTGCTCTATATTGTTCTTCATCAGTTTTGTAAACTTCTTCCCAAACAAATGAATTATTGCTAAAACCTAAGATTTTACAGATATTTAAAATTTGATCTCCTACTCTATCCAGAATCTTTTTGCACATAATGAGAAATTCTTCCCTGGGTACATCATGCATCGATATTTTGAATTCTTTTTCTGCTTGAACTTCGATAGGTAACCCATTTCGATCCATACACATAGGAAATAGAACTTCATGACCGGACATACGCATATATCTAGCAATCATATCAATACTACTATAATGAATTGCACCTCCCATGTGCCAAGATGCATTTGCATAAGGAGGAGGAGTATCTATGCAATAAATTTTCTTTCCTGAATTCTTGTTGAAGGTGAATAGCTTTTCTTCTTGCCAAATGTTAAACAAGCTAATGTCTTGCTTTTTCGGATCATATATTCTGTCAGTTAGCTTTGGATTGAATTCAGTCATTAGTGTCACCTTGTTTAATTGTGGAATGTTCACGATTTAAAAATTGAGTGATTATACACTCAATTTCATACTCGTCTCTAATGGTACAATCCTTGAGGTTATTTTAAAAACCTAGTTAACTTTTTCTAGCCAGAAGAATTTAAGAAGATTAGATTCATTGGTTGGTTGATTTATCATATAATGATGGTTGCCCGAGGGTTCTATCCTCTGGACCGCGGAAAAAGGAAATAATTGCAGCTGTTCCAGTTATTATTGCAAAAATTAAAAACATCCATCGCATAGCAGGTACATAATTAAGTGGATTTTCAGCGGGAATACCGTTGTCCATAGATAGTAGATTCCCAACTAATGTGAAGACAAGTGTGGATAATGCTATACCTAAGTTAATACCTATACTTGTTGTTAAACCATGTAAACTACTGACAACTCCCAATTTTTCTTTTGGTGCTGCTGACATTATCGAATTACCATTTGGAGCTAAGAATAATCCTATACATAACCCAATAAAGGAGGCCATTAATACATAAAACCAAATAGGAGCTGCTATATCAAGAAAAGTTGCAAATAAAGCTAGCAATATTGTGACTCCTACCATAGCAGATGTACATAAATATCGTGCGTCGATAGTATTAGACAGCTTTCCTGCAATACCTGCTGAAATAGCCATACCTACAGGAAGACCTGAAATAATCAAACCAACTCTAATTATATCTGTAACAATGCCCATTTCTTGAAGATAGAGATTCAAATGGTAAATTATCACAATATATCCTTGATGTTTTACTATTGCCGTGTAAAGTCCAATTGATATCTTCTTGTTTTTTAAAACACTTAAATCAATTAGTGGATGATCAGTTTTCTTTTCCCAGTACAAAAAAATCGGAAATATGATTATACTCGTCAGTAAACTTATTCCAGCCCATATCTTTGCGTTTTCTATCATAACATCAACAAATATTGTGAAACTAAGTATAAGGGTTGTTAAGAACAATGCTAATAGAATTGAACCTATGTAATCTGCTTTGTGTTTTTTCTCAATTGGTGGTGTTTTAGGGATGGCTACTTGTATCCAAATAAAACCAATTATTCCAAGTGGAACATTAATTAGAAAAATTCCTCCCCATTCCCAACTATTACTTATTACTGCACCGAATACTGGACCAGAAATCACAGCTATTGAAATAATCAAATTGTTTATACCAACAGCAGTTCCTCTGTTTTTCTTTGTAGTAAATCTAGTTACTAATGCCATTCCATTTGCTAGCATACCTGTTGCTCCTAATCCTTGAACAGCTCTAGACAGAACAAGCCACCAAATACTTCCCCCAAAATATCCTGAAAGAAAACAGAATAACGAACCTATTGCAAAAAGAGCCATCCCAATTTGGAAAATTAGTTTATTACTGAATCTATCCCCCAAATCTCCTGCTATTGCTGTAAAAGCCATCATAACAAGTAGATAGGAGAGTATCACCCATTGAACTTGATTAGAAGTAACTCCATAGTGCGATTTAATTTTTTCCAAAATAATAACTACAATTGTCGCATCCAAAGAGGACATGAACATTCCAAATCCGATTGCACTAACTAATTTAGGTATCTTTATCGAAGTCTCTTGAGATGGTTGGGGCGCTTCCATATTATGACATCATAAAGTCTTTAGACAGTTCAATATAAGGCTTATGTATAAGGAAACAGCTTTTGGTAGAACCATACTATATCTATATATAATTAACAATTTTAAATAGTAAAAAAAGGAGCTATTAATGCTACTGAACAATTGTGGTCAGAAATGGAAGATATTGAATACATCAATCATCCCTTAATCAAACCTAAAAAAATTGAAGCGAGACTCTATCAACAGACACTTTTTGCATCTTGTATTAAGGAAAATTCATTGGTAATCCTACCAACAGGTTTAGGGAAAACAATTTTGTTCTTGATGATTACAGCACATCGTTTTCAGAAATTTCCAAATGGTAAAATAGTTTTTTGTGCTCCCACTAAACCATTACTTGATCAACATGAGATCATTTCAAAAGATTCACTGAATATTGACTCTGAAAAAATAATCCAAGTTTCTGGTCAAATAGATCCTAAAAAGAGAAAGCAGATTTGGGAACAAGGACAGATATTTATTTGTACCCCACAAACAATTCAGAACGATATTATTCAAAGAAGAATTAATTTAGAAGATATTGTTTTTTTGTGCTTAGATGAAGCACACAAAGCAGTAGGTGACCATAGTTATGTTTTCATTGCAGAGCAATATAACAAAAAAGCAAAAAACCCTCTTTTGCTCGGGATTACTGCGAGTCCAGGTGCTAAAATTGAGAGAATTGAAGAAGTACAAGAAAATCTTCAAGCTTTTAATGTGGAGATGAGAGATGAAAGATCTGATGATGTTAGGCAATATATACATGAAATTCAAGAAAAATGGGAAATAATCCCCTTATCTAAAGAATTTAGAGTCATGATTGAAACTTTGAACAGTCTCTTCAAAGCAATATTGGAAGGATTAAAGGAACTAGAAATTATTGACTCAGCTCAACTAAAAAATAATCCTAGAAGAGAACTGTTGAAACTAAGAGCGAAAGTTCATGAAAAATACAGTGACAAATCAGAAGATGATAGAACGGAATTCTTTCGAGCAATGTCATTTGTAGGAAATTCGATTCGTATTTCTCATGCAATAGAGCTTATTGAAACTCAAGGGATACCTTCAATAAATAGATATTTAGAAGGACAAATCAATGAAATTAAATTCGGAAGGGGAAGTAGAGCTTTAAGAGAACTTATGTTTTCTGATGAAATGAGACAAGTAGTTGAATCCGTTCAAAAATTAAATGAAGGAAAAATAATTCATCCAAAAATAGAAAGATTAAAAGAAATCATCTCTGAAGAAATTGCTAAAAACCCCAACAATCGAATCCTAGTCTTTTCACATTTTAGAGTTACTGTAAAAATAATAAGTGACGAATTAGGTAAAATCGATGGAATTAAATCTCACTGGTTTGTTGGGCAATCTTCAATGAGAGGGGATAAAGGGTTATCACAAAAGGAGCAAATTGAAATAATGCGGTCTTTTCGAGATGGTACTTATAATGTCCTTGTATCAACAAGTGTAGCAGAAGAAGGATTGGATATTGGTGAATGTGAATTAGTAGTTTTTTATGATGCTGTCCCAAGTGCTATACGATTGATACAACGTAAAGGAAGAACAGGAAGAAGAAAAGAAGGAAAAGTTATCATGCTAATTGCAGAGGGAACCAGAGATGAGGCTTATATGTGGGCATCAAGAAAGCAAGCTCAAAAGATGAAAAGACTTGTTAGGAAACTAGAGAAACCAGTAAAAGCAAGTGATAAAATCAAAAAGGGAGAGAAACAAATGGGAATTTTAGATTTTCTGCAAGAAGCTGAGAGAATATCAGATCAAAAAGAAGAGAAAAAAGAGGATTCACGTGAAATCAATCAAGTAGAAAACGAATTAGATGTAATAAGTATTGAGAATAAAGAGGGGGGAATCAAAGTTATTTGCGACAGCAGAGAGAGAAATTCTATTGTGATTAAGGAATTAATGAACAAAAATGTGGAATTAGGTTTTGAAAGATTAGACATAGGGGATTATATCTGTTCTGATCAAGTTGTTGTTGAACGAAAAACCAATGAAGACTTTATAAAATCAATTTTAGACAAAAGATTATTTTCACAGATGAAGATTTTAGTGGAAAGCTGTTCGAAACCAGTCTTGATTATAGAAGGTGAAATGAACTTGTTTGGATCATCCTTACATCCTCATGCTCTTGCAGGAGCCATAACATCCATTGCAACTGATTTCAAGATACCTATAATCTATACTAAGAACCAAAGAGAAACAGCCGAACTCCTTTTTGCTATGGCTAGAAGAGAACAGGAAGAAAGAAAACGAAAAATATCAATTGGAAAACGAAAAGGAATAGGACTTAAAATTCAGTTAGAGGAAGCTGTTTCATCTTTACCTCACGTTGATTACAAAATTGCAAAACGACTTTTGAATCATTTTGGATCAATTAGAGAGATTATATCAGCGAACTTAGAGGATTTGTTTGAGATAAAAGGGATTGGTGAAAAAATAGCTAACGATATAATTGATTTTGTTTATGCAAATTACAGTGAAATTGAGGATGGAGAACAATATAACAGCATTCAAGAAAAACTAGATTTTTTGAAAAAAGAAGATAAGGGGAGAAAATCTAGGGGGACAATGAACGTAAAGAGTCAATGAGTGAACGAATTGAAGATGAAATTTCAGAAATCTCTTTTGGTTCTGTAGCTTCCTTCAATCTTTTGTTTAAATCTGATAGTTTATTTGTCATAATTTTAGCAGATTCAGCTAGTGTTGGTGGAAGAGAATCAAAATTAAAATCAGTGAAATCATTTGAGGGGGAGGGTTTCTGCTTCTGAATTACTTGTTTAACTGGAGAACTACTTGGTTTTTGTTCTTGTGGTATGTCAGATAAAGAATCTACCATAACATAATTCTTCTTGCACTTAACACAAACAACTTTCCCTTCCTTTTCATACAATGGTTCAACACATTCAGGGCAAGCTTTGTTAAGCATTTTCCATCCCTTTAATAATAAATCAGCACCTGCTTTTATTGAAATATCTGATTCTCTTGTTGAAGGCATATGTAAAATGTGAATTGATGATTTAAAATATTAGTTGTCTTTCACAATAATTTAGAATATCCGCGTAATACAATTTGTAAAAAAATGAAAGAAAGAAATCAATTTAGAGCATTATTGAGGAATTTTATGTCAAAAAATATGAAGAGATCTATTGAGTCCATTCCAGAAATATCAATACAATCGGATGAAAAAAGGGTGATTTTAAAACTAGAGGACTTATTAATCGAAAAACCTAGAGCTAGTATCAAAGAAATTGATGCTACCCATCGACTAATCAAAATGATATATAATGAAAAAAGATATTCTTACCGTGCAAAAAAAAGTGTAGGTAAATAAAATATACTATTTCTTGTTGAATCTGGATTTCCTTCTTGGAAATAATATCAATTAAAAATGGTGGGGCATGGCAGATTCGAACTGCCGACCTCACGGTTATCAGCCGTGCGCTCTAACCAAGCTGAGCTAATGCCCCTTACTTGCTCTTTTCCTTTAATATTACTTTTAAAAGTTTTTCTTATCCTTCTCTTTTCACGAAATTATGTAATAATTATAAATGTCTGAACACTATGCAATTTTGACACAATATGATATCAATCCACCAACTATACAAAATTGTTGAAGAAGATAGAAAGAAGCTTTTTAATTTCTATGAAAAGGTAGATGAAAAGCATTTTCATGATTTTTTTATTGAAAATATATGGAGTCCTGAATTAATTTTCCGACATCTACTTATGAATATTCAATGGATGCTTGAAAAGATTCCTGGTGATTCTTTAATTCCTTCTAAACTCGCAATTAATCTTGAAGAAGAAGTAAGTAATCAAGCAACTCTAAATGAAGTAATTGAAGAATTTAATCAAATCTCCCCAATAATGAGCGAAAGACTGTCATCATTAACCCCTGAACAAGAAGAAGAAGATATTGATATGTGGAGAGGAAAAATGCAAAGAAGAATCTATCTAGTTAGATTAATCAATCATGAGCATAGACATATAGGACAAATTCAATGGTTGCTAAAACGTTCTACTGGATGGACTGATAAAGAAATTTACGGTGCAGAAGAATAACTTAAAGACTTATAGAATGAATTCTGCTGGATTTGGTTCAACTAAACTTTTGAATCTTTTCGGATTATATATATACGAAGTGTAAATTGGTATTCCTCTTTTCATAGATTTCCAAATATTTTGAGGTGCTTCAAGCCTTAATACTGGAATTTCTTCATAATTCTCATTAAATTCCCATTTCCCTTCTACAGTTCTATAATAACATTCTCCTGCGGTTTGTTTGTATTTATCAATCACTTGTTCTGCATCAATTGCTCTTATTCGCGCAACAACTGTTTTTTTCTCACTCGGATTGATAAGTGTTATACCATACGAAGGAGGAATAACAACTAAATCAAATTTTTGTGCTCTAATCATTACTGCATCTTTAACCTGCTCATGATTATCTCTATGTTGTTGAAGAAAGAATTCTATATATCCTTCAGCTACTTGGTAGATTTCAGGGTAACGAAATCCATTTTCAGCAAAAGATCTATAATACCCGATAGTTTTCATATTTTCATTACCTAGATACCCGGGTTGAATGAGAATTATATCAAAACCAATACTATCCCATAATTCTTTATCTTCAACTTTTTTTACATTTTCATAAACCCGAAAAACTTCAATGTTTTCTTTTCTCAAATCCTGTTTATTTAAAACATGCTTAACATCCACAGTTTTGAAAATAAACGTGTTTTTAACACTAATTTCAGTTGTATTGAATTGGATAGTTTTTTCATCGCTTTTTATTGGCAATCCAATACTTTCACGAAGATCCATAACTATCTTACCTTTTGCAAG
The DNA here is from genome assembly GCA_023136245.1 of Candidatus Heimdallarchaeota archaeon. Classification (GTDB taxonomy): domain Archaea; phylum Asgardarchaeota; class Heimdallarchaeia; order Heimdallarchaeales; family Heimdallarchaeaceae; genus UBA460. The sequence goes on along the minus strand of JAGLRO010000010.1, from coordinate 21,313 downwards.
TTTTTTCTATTACATACTATAGAAATAATCTTCTCCCTCTTCAGTAATTTTATAGCTATCAATTGTCCCTACTAGGAACTTCTTAATATATCCTTGAATAGTCAAGTCATTCAGAACATCCATTAGCAGAGACTTTTCCATTATTTCATTTATAGGTTGATAAATGTTATTCAGCTGAAATATCACATCTGCAAATGATAAAGCTCTTTTAGCGGAAACGAATATATCCAAAACATCTATGATTACTTTCTCTTTTTCCAACATCTTTCTCACTTACACTATTTCTTCTTCTTTCTAAAATATTTCTCTAATGAAACACTCTTTCTGAAAGGAATTTAAAAAAGTGAATGAAACCAAAAATAATAATAACAATGCAAAAAAACTAATGTAAAGCGCTATATTTAGGAAGAATAAATTTACTTAGATTCTAAACGAATCAATATTTGAGACGATTATCATGACTCAAACAGAGGATAAGGAAAAGAAAAGAACATCTGTGGAACGTTACTTGCTTAAACATGAGATAGAAAAGCTTGAAGCAAAACGAAGCCATAATATGTCCACAAGTCTAATATCTCTATACATTCCTCCAGGAACACGTTTATCTGATATCAATTCACAATTAAGAGATGAATATGGTACCGCTACAAACATCAAAGATAAAAATACTGGAAAAGCTGTTCAAGCAGCAATATCTTCTATAATGTCAAGAATGAAGAACCTCTCATCTCCAGGGGAGAATGGTTTAGTAATCTTCTGTGGTATTACACAAAGTAACAAGGTAGAATATTTTCTTATTAATCCACCAGAGCAAATAGGAATCAAGCTATATCTCTGCGATTATGTTTTTCATATAAACCATTTAAAGGAGATGTTAGAAAGCAAGAAAAGATATGGTTTAGCAATAGTTGCACGTGGAGGGGCCACTATCGCTACAATCCAAGGATCTCGCTTAAATATTATTAGAGAAGAAGATTCCTATGTACCAGGGAAACATAAAATGGGGGGTCAATCACAGGCACGTTTCCAAAGACTAACTGAGGAAGCTGCTCAAAGGTGGTATACCAAAGTTGCTGGAATGATGAATGAAGCATACCTAGAAGATAATCCTGTTGAAGCTATAATAATAGGAGGACCTGCCTTATCAAAAGCACAATATTTAGAGAACAAGGAACTTGACTACAGGCTTAGAGAAAAAGTCATAGGAATTTATGATGTGGGTTATACTGGAATAGTTGGAATTAGAGAACTTCTTGATAGAGCTCAAAGTAAATTAACTGATTTTGAATTAGTAAGAGAAAGATTGTTGACACAAAAATTCATGGAAAATCTTGGAAAAGACACAGGATTAGCAACGTATGGAGAAAAACAAGTCCGTGATGCTTTAGAGAGGGGGGCTGTTGAAGTAGTTCTGGTTAGTGAGGATGTAGATCGAGTAAATTTGGTAATCAAATGTGAAGCTTGTGATTATCAGAAGGTTGAATCTGTCAGAACAAAGGAATATTCTGACTTTGTTAAAGAATTATCTAGCAAGAAGTGTCCAAAATGCAATGAAGATAAAGTGCATATAGATGAGGAAAAAGACCTCATAACTGAGCTGAATGAACTTGCAGAGAGCAGTGGAGCTTCTTTAGAAGTTATTTCAACATCACATGAAGATGGTGCTACACTTTATGGTGCTTTTGGAGGAGTTGCTGCCATATTACGATATAAATTGTATGAAGGATATTAGAGAAGAATTTCTTATTCTATCCATTAACCACTGTTCCAATCTTTTCTCCATTAAGAATCCTTTTAACATTTTCAGGTTTTGAGCCATTACTAAATGCTAATTTTATCTTTGATCGTTTTATTATTTCACACCCAACTCTATCAAACAAATCGTATTTTCCAGGTTCTTCTTCCTGTTGAGTGATTATTGATAGTAGTTCATCTGATGTCATTTGTTCAATAGGTTGAGCGTCAGGGTGTTTATGAGGGTCTTTGTCATATACTTGTTCAACATCTGTGAGATTAATTAGTATGTCAGCTCTCCAATATTCAGCTATTAAAGCTGAAACTGCACTTGTTGATTGACCAGGTTGTAATCCCCCAGATACTACTATCTTAGATGTAGATAATGCTTTACTAATTTCTTCAAAAGATCTTGGAACCAATAAATATGCTTTATCTCTTAAAGAAGCAATAAAGAGAAGTGCATGGATTCTAGTTGATTCAACTGCTAATATATCTCGATAAGTTTTAACTTGATCAAGAATTTCGCTTGCATGTATAATCGAACGGGCGAGTTTTCCTCCCCCTACTACAATGGCTATTTTGTGTTTTGCCTTGTATAAATCATTGATTAGTTCAATATATTTTCTAATTAATTCTACATTAAGAGTCATATTCTCTTTTTTGTAGAGGACAGATCCGCCAATTTTCAGTACTACTTTCTTCATTAACATCGCTAGAAACCTATTATTCAGAATAGTAAATAATGTTTTTCCTTCTTCTTAGAAAAAGGATTAACTTTCGCTGTATTGGAAATACCTCAAAAAGCGAATCCTTTTTAATTTAGCTTCAAAGTGGAAAACAGAATATACGAGGAGCCTATAATGACTTTAAAAGAAAGAATAGCAATTAATGAGATTTTTCTTGAAAGTTTAAAAACAGTTGTAGTTGCAGGATGGATTCAAAAGGTTAGAAATCTAGGCGGATTAAGATTTGTTCAGTTACAAGATAGATCAGGTGTTGCTCAAATTGTAATGCCTAAGAAAAAAGTGTCTGAAAAGATTTTCAACCTTGATTTGCAAGAAGGGGACATTATATTAGTTGAAGGTGATGTAATTGAGAATACAAATGCTCCAAATGGTAAAGAAATACTCCCCTCAATGTTAGAAATTCTGAATAAAAGAGTTCAAGAATATCCAATAGCAATAAGTGATAAAATTGAAACAAATCCAGATAAAAGATATGATTTTAGGTATCTTGATCTTCGAAAAAGAAATGTTGCTCAAATCTTCGAAATAGAAAGTGCTGCTGCTTATAATTTCCAAGAATTTTTTAACAAAAATAATTTCTTGCAATTTTTCTCTGCAAAAATTGTTGGTTCTGCTACTGAAAGTGGAGCTAATGTTTTCGAGATAAGCTACTTTGATAAGAAAGCATTTTTAGCTCAATCACCTCAATTCTACAAACAGATGATGCTTGTGGCTGGTTTTGAAAGAGTATTTGAGATAGGACCAGTTTTTAGAGCAGAAAAACATCATACTTCTAGACATCTCTGTGAATACACTTCTATAGACTTCGAGATATCTTATATAGAAAATCAAATTGAAGTTATGCAAGTTTTAGAAAATGCGGTAAGCTATGTTATTAACAAATTGAAAAAAGAAAAGAAGGACATCTTCGAGGAAAGAGGAGTTAAAATTGATGAACCACCCAAAAAATGGCCAATCATTACAATACAGGAGTGCAATGATATTCTGAGCAGTGAAGGAAAAGAATTAGATATCTATGAAGACTTGGATGCAGAAGCAGAAAACATTATCGGTAAATATGTTAAAGAAAAATGGAAATCTGATTTTGTATTTGTTGATCAATATCCTTGGAATGTAAGACCTTTTTATACAATGAAAGACGATAATAATCCCAAGTTAACAAAGTCATTTGATTTATTATATAAGGGACAAGAACTAACAACAGGAGGGCAAAGAGAGCACAGAGTTGAGATTTTGACAAAACAAGCTAAAGAAAAAGGTTTCAAAATCGAACATGTTGATAGCTATCTACAATTTTTCAGAAATGGAGCTCCACCACATGGAGGTAGTGGTACCGGAATAGAGAGATTTGTTCAAAAAATACTAGATTTGCCAAACATTAGAGAAGCGAGATTACTTCCAAGAGATCCAACAAGACTTCATCCTTAAGGAAAAAAATGTAAATCAAAATGAAAAGTTTTAAAAAAAGAACATAATTCTCTATAGTAGTTATATAGATTTCAGTCTATTTAGCGGGGATAGCCAAGTGGCCAACGGCGACGGACTTAAGATCTAGCTGAAAAGCAAAGTAAAAGGGTTAGATAGAAAATCCGCTGATAGGAAATCCGTTCCTTAGTGGTTCGGGAGTTCGAATCTCCCTCCCCGCACCACAAACATTTTTGTAAAATCATATTGGGTTAAGCTATTGGGTTTAACACTTCTACCTCATATTTACAAAAGTTTAACCAGTCAATTAAGAGATTGTTCTAATCAATTTAAAAAATCATTAAATAAAGCAGTGATAAATATCTCTTGGTGAATGATATGTCTAAACAAGACATCAAAATGTATAAAGAATTACTCGAACTTCTCGACAAGAGACATAATGATGGTGATATTGATAAAGAGAATTATGACGAATTAAAGCAACGTTATAGACAAAAATTGGAAGAAGCTGAAAAGAATTACAACCTTTTAGAAAAAAGTCCGCAAATATATAGTTCAGGTGTAAAAACTATATCTGACGATTCTCTAACAGTTGCTGGATCAGCCAGAATTACTGGAGGAGAGATCGCTAAAGATATACGAATTGCAGGATCTGGCAAAATATCTAGTGATGTAGTATGTAATCAGCTTAAGTCTGCTGGTTCATTGAAAAGTGCGGGTAATATTACAGCGCATGGTGATGTTAAATGTGCAGGTTCTTTTAAATGCGGAGGGTTCCTACATGGAGATAAAGATGCTCATTTTTCTGGATCTGCTAAAATTAGTGGTGAAACTTTACTTAAGGGTAGGTTATCTGCATCTGGAAGTTTTTCTTGTCTTAATAATGTACAAGCTGATAATGGAGCAAGATTCTCAGGTGGAACTAATATTGGAGGAAATCTCATTTCCCTAGGTCAAATTGAAGTAGCAGGTAAAATAAAAACTGAAGGTAATATTGTTGGAGAGAATGTCTATATAAACAAAGACAAAGATATCTACAGATTACAATTAAAAAGTTTGAAACCCTCTACCGTTCGTGGTAGCGTCTTTGGATCAAGTGATGTTAACATAGTAAATACTAATGTTATGAAAAACGTTAAAGGATTAAATGTACGAATAGGTCCCTATGTAAGAGTTGAAGGAAAAGTTTACTATGTTGACAATATCGAAATAGACAAAAAAGCTAGACTAACAAAAGAACCAATCCAAATTTCAAGAGAGGAACTTAAACTTTAATATTATAATAATAATTTAAAAGAGGTAAAAAAATGAATGAAAATATTGAAAACAGTGAAAAACTGGAGAAAAAAGTTGGAATTAGCTCTTCTGGAACTTTGAGAGAACTAGAGGATATTGTTATAATATCTGGATCAGCTAGGATTGAAGGTGGAAGAATAGACAAATTTGTTAAAATTTCTGGTTCAGCAAAAATTGATGGAGATCTTGAGTGTAACGGATTCAAATCATCTGGTTCCACAAAATGTGCTGGAGGGATTACTTCTCATGGAGATGTAAGAAGTTCAGGATCTTTTGGAATCGATGGAAATCTACTTAGTGATAATGAAGCTAGATTTAGTGGTTCAGCGATAATTGGAGGAAATTCAATTCTACAAGGATCAATAAAATCTTCTGGATCTTTTAAAGTTGAAGGAAAGCTTGAAGGTGGATTGAATGCTAAATTTAGCGGATCTGCTAAAATAGGCAAAGAAACAGTCGTTCAAGGATTACTAAAATCATCAGGATCTTTTAATGCAGGTGATAATGTTCAAGCAGTTCAAGGTTTGAAAACATCTGGATCTGCAAGAATTGATGGAAATGTCTTATCACAAAGATCAATTACAATAGAAGGTTCTTCTGCAATCGCGGGAAACGTTGTTGCTGAAGATGTAAATATTGGTTTTTCTCGATGGTGGAAAAATCTTCGAATCTTCTCTATAAGGGAACGTCCTTACTCTGTTTCTGGGAGCATTTTTGCAAAGAACAACGTAAATATTAAGAGAACTTTCGTAAAAAGTGATGTAAAAGGTCTTAATGTTGCCATTAGAAAACGCTCTAAGGTTGAAGGTACAGTCTACTATGTAGATTCAATAAGAATTAGTAGAAGTGCAGAACTAGCAAATGAACCAATAAGAATCAAAGCTGAAGAATTATCTCTATAAGCTAAATAGTTTGGACTTTAGTCTAAACTATTCTTTTCTTTCAAAACAAAATCTTCTTTAATCTTACATATTTACTGGTATTGATTGCTCATGTTAGGAAGACTTGGATCTGCTCTTAATAGTGCGATATCTAAGATAATTCGAGGCGGACCACCTGATAAGGAAGTTATCCAAGAATTAAAAAATGATATGTTGAAAGCTCTTTTAGAAGCTGATGTAAACTTTGACATCGCAGCTGAAGTTGTAAATAAAGTAGAACGTAAATCATTGGATAAGGAACTTCCTGATGGACTAAGTAGAAAAAAAAGTGTTTTGTCAATAATTCATGACGAGTTAACAAGATTTCTTGGTGCAAATTTTTATCCCTTAACACTTCACCCAGATCGTCCTACAATCATTGAACTTGTTGGAATCCAAGGTTCGGGAAAAACTACAACTATAGCTAAACTTTCAAAGTATATTAAGAAAAGAGGAAAAAAAGTGGCTGTTGTTACAACAGATAATTTCAGACCAGGAGCTTATGAGCAACTTCAACAACTATGTAACCCTATAGAAGTTCCCGTATATGGTGAACCAGAAAACAAAGACGCTGTTAAGATTGCTAAAGATGGCGTTAAGAAATTTCTTGATGAGAAACATAATGTAATCCTTATTGATACAGCAGGACGACATAAAGAAGAAAAATCTCTGCTAAAAGAAATGAAGGAGATAAGTGAAAAAATCAAACCTGATGAGATTATTCTCGTAATAGATGGAAATCTGGGTCAAGCAGCTTATGACCAAGCACTTGCTTTCGCAGAAACAACGAAAATTGGGTCAATTATTGTTACAAAAATGGATGGATCTGCAAAAGGTGGAGGAAGCATATCAGCTGCTGCAGCAGCAAAAGTTCCAATTAAATTTCTTGCAGATGGAGAAGGAATCGATGCGATTGAAGAGTTTAATCCAACATCATTTGTTGGAAGGCTTATTGGAGTCGGTGATTTAGAAGGTTTACTAAAAGAAGTTCGGGAATTAGAAACGCTTCCATCAAAAGAAGAAGCAATGAGCATGCTAAGTGGAAAAATATCGTATAGGCAGATGATGGAATTGTTGGATAGTTTTAGTTCTATGGGTTCGATGAAACGTATGATGTCAATGATTCCAGGACTCGGAATGACTTTTGATGAAGATATGTTTGATTTGTCAAAAGAAAATATGAAGAGATTTAAGGTTATTATGTCTTCAATGACTGGTGATGAATTAGATGGAAAGGTTAAATTGAGCAGTTCAAGAGTTCAACGATTAGCTCAAGGCAGTGGTCGTTCTGTTGCAGAAGTTAAGGAACTCATTACTCAACACAAAACTGTCACAAACTTAGTAAAACGTATGCGAAAAGGTCGTCGTGGTGGATTTCAAATTCCAGGAATTCCTCCAGGTCTCTTAGGATAAAACACAATGGCATTGTGAAAATTCCATGTCTTCTTGTATTTTCATTCTAAATGCACCCCCTCTCTCATTTACCAAGCTTGATCTTTATTCCACAGAATTCGCATTTAATACAACTGGATCCTTTATAAAAGCAATTTCTGACACGTTTTTTCTTTCTAATGAGTTTCGAAAGCAAAACTTACTTTATTATTGTACTGAATATAATTCGAAGTCTTTTATCGTTGTTTTTGATGGAAGAACTATTAAATATCTAGGACCAAGCTTTTTCTCCGCTGCTCACCTTCTTTTAAGAGCAAAAAACCATATAAATAATCCCCACAGTAAAAAAGGAAAACTCACTCCGGGTTTAGATGTATATAATACTTCATTTGAGAATATTCTAGAAAAACATGCAGATAAGAAATTGGTTCAGATTAAAGAATCACCAAAAGAAAAGCAGATTTCTCTATCTAAATCAGCTCTATTACAACCTGTTTTCTTATTAGGGTTCAAAGATATTCCTAACAAATACAATTATTCAGAAATTTCTTTAGGTTCTCTTGCAATTGATGAACAAATTATTGTAACAAATTATTTCATAGATCAGGTAATGGAAAATGAATCTTGAAGAAAAAGCACTTAACATACTTCTAAACCATGCAATTTGCGATTATTGTTTAGGAAGACAATTTTCTAATTTGGGGACAGGAACAACCAATTTATACAGAGGTCAAACTATCAAGACATATTTAGCTATGAATCTTTCCTCCTCATTAAGCGAAGAGAATATACAAAAACTCCAAATTCTTTCACAAAGTGGATCAGTCATGGCTAAAAATATTCTTCGTAAGGAAAATATTTCACCAGATAATACACAAAAGTGTTACATATGCGAAAATTATCTTGATAGAGCAAATGAACTTGTTGAGTTAATTATTCCAAAGCTCAAGGATTATGAGTTTAGAACCATTTTAGTTGGTACTTCGCTCCCGAAAGAATTTCATGAAAGAGAGTTGAAAAATAAGGAGAATTTTGACACAATTTCATCTGAATATCTTAAGCAGGAATTCAATCGAATCATAGGGAAAAAACTTGCTAATAAGATAGCTTTGGAAACTGATTTTAAAAGTCCAGATATTGTTATAGAGGTTGAACCACTTACTAGTTCTTTTAAACTACGAATAAAACCTCTCTACATTTTTGGTAGATATCTAAAATACTTGAGAACTATTCCTCAAACTCGGTGGCCATGCCGAAATTGCAAAGGTAAAGGATGTAAGGAATGTAGCAATACAGGTAAAAGATATGCGGAATCCGTTGAGGAACTAGTTGAAATAGAAGCTCTCAATCACACCAAGGGGAAAAAGGTTACACTTCATGGAGCAGGAAGAGAGGATATAGATGCATTGATGCTTGGATCAGGACGACCTTTTGTTATGGAAGTAATTGCTCCCAAAGTTCGTTCAATCAATATCAAAGAGCTGGAGGAATCAACAAATAAATCAACAAAAGAAAAAATAGAAGTAAGAGAGTACAGGTGGTCTTCCAAAAAAGAAATTATTCATCTTAAAAGTAGTGCAAAAGATTCAATCAAGAAATATAGGGCACTTATAGAATATGATAAATCAGTTTCAGGAAAGGAGTTAAGAATTCTCGAAAAAGAATTCAATAACAGAATGATAAAACAACGAACTCCAGATCGTGTTTCTCATAGAAGAGCAGATAAAATTAGAGAGAAAAAAATCTTTTCAATAAAATGTGAAATTAAAAACGCAGAGGAATTTGAAGCAATCATAACTTGTGATGGAGGATGCTATGTAAAAGAGTTGATTTCAGGAGATAATGGAAGAACAAAGCCTAGTATATCAGAGATTTTAAACGTGCAAGCTTTTTGTAAAGAATTAGATGTTTTGGAAATTGAAGATAAACCTTTCATAGATGAATAAACAATAAAGCCTGGTATAACACCAGACTCTGAACATTCAAATTTTCTATTGAAGAATTTTTGAAAAATCGAAAAAATGTTAAAATTACCAGAACGAAGAACGAAAAGATTAAAAGTTTCATTGAGGGATTTGGCTCACTTACAAGATACTAGGTGTAAAACTATGCGAAAATCTAAGGGTTACCGTCATGGAACCAGACATCTTTTCAGAAAACATGTAAGAAAAAGAGGTTTACGTCCATTAGATTATCTATTAAGAGATTTTAATGAAGGAGATATAGTAGATATTATTATTGATCCAAGTGAACATAAAGGAATGCCCCATAGAAGATACCATGGGAAAACAGGTGAGATTATTAGAGTTCAAGGAAAGGCTTATGTTGTTACAATTAAACAGGGAAGAGCAACAAAGCAAATAATCGCTAAGAAAGAACACTTACGAATGAGTCGTTCAGTAATCCAAGTAAGAAGTTAAGGTGTGAGTTTATTGCCCAAAGAAGTTCTAGATAAAAAACCATTAACAATTTCTGAAGCTATGAAAATTTTGCAAGAACGAAGTGAAGAATCTGAACTTTCCTACTGGCAAAGAGTTGCATTTGAGCATGCAATGCAAAATGCAAGAATTGAACCAGAAGAATCTCGTGAGATTCTAGGTAAACTACGGAAGCAGTTCGATTTAACAGAACTTTCAGCTTTTACAATAGCGAATATTCTCCCCCCATCACCAGAAGAACTTAAGGATTTATTGCAAAAGGAACCAAAAATGCTTACAGAGACAGAAATTAACAAAATGTTTGACATAATAAAACCTTATATCGAGAAATTTCAAAAGGAGAAATAGGGTTTTTAGAGAGATCAATAAATAAAGGATAGCAAAAACTTTTTTTGTATTTGTACTTATATATGGTGAGAATATCATGGATACGGACCGAAAACCTGGGAAAAATAGACGACCAGAAAAAATTAATGAAAATGATGATTTCATTCTTGGTACTATAACCCACGTTAGACAATCAAAAAAGGTGGAATCTCGAATATTAGTATTGGACTATTTATCAGAAGGTAAAGGATTTGGTCAAACAAAACAAAGGGAACCAATCATTCAAGGTATCGGTACAACGTGGTTTACTCTATTAGAACTAACAGTCGAAAGGAGAGGAAAGTACCCTCAATTTGAAGAAATAAGCATACGAGGGGAAGAGAAATCACCAATTCAGAAAGTTAAACGACGGTTAAGCATTAATGATATAACAAATACAGGATATCAGTCTTTAGAAGATGCAGTTTTACGGATTATTAACAAGAATGAGAAACGCTTTGTTTCCTTCTTCAATAAAGCTCAACCAATAACAAATCGTATTCATTCTTTGCAACTTATTCCAGGAATTGGGAAGAAACTTATGTGGGAGATACTAGAATCAAGAAAAAGTATGCCATTTGTTTCTTTTAGTGATATTGAAGAACGAGTAAAAATATCAGATATCAGCAAGATGATATTGAATAGAATTATGCAAGAATTGGAAGAAGATCAGAAACACAGATTGTTTACAGTAAGTAAGGATTCCAATTTAAGAAAATAATATTATACAAATGGTTTGATTGATGGCTTGTTGGAATAACTCTTCTGAATTAAAAAAACATGTTTTATCAAGTTTAAATAGAATAGGTACAAAACCCTCATATCGCAAAGGTCAGAATTTTTTGATTAATGCAAGTATAATTCATTACCAAATAAATGAAGCAAATATTCAGCCTTCAGATACAATCTTAGAAATCGGAAGTGGATTAGGAAATTTAACATTTTGTTTAGCAAAATTAGCAAAGAAAGTTTATGCAATTGAAGCAGATAGAATCCTTGCAGATTTTCTTAATGAAACAGCGCAAAGCTATTCCAATATCGAGGTTATCACAGGTGATGCTGTAAAGATTAAATTCCCAAAGTTCAATAAATGTGTATCAAACTTGCCTTATCAGATCTCCTCTCCAATAACTTTCAAACTTCTAAATCATTCATTTGATCTAGCAATTCTCATGTATCAAAAAGAATTTGCACAGAGACTTTTCGCTGCACCTGGAACTTCCAATTATTCCAGAATTACAGTAATGATGAATCTCAAAGCATCGTGCAAATATCTTAAAACAGTAAAACCCAGTTCTTATTATCCTCCTCCAAAGGTTTATTCATCTATCGTCTCTATTTGCAAAAAAGATGAGACTCTGGTTCAAAATCACAAAGATTTCGGTTTATTAGTAACCCTTCTCTTTACAAATAAGAAGAAAATAGTAAGAAATGTTTTTGCAAATTTATTGAAGAGAAAAGCAAAACAGAAACTGTATCCAAACAGCGATATTCTAGAATCACTACCATATGCAGAAAGAAGAATCTTTACACTAACGCTTGAAGAATTAGCATATTTATTTCAAAAAATTAGAAATGGAATAGGCGAAAAAATGTGGTCAGATATAATTTCCCTGAATACCAAATAGAGCTTGAAATTGATGAAGAGGTATATTTTCCCTCTGAAGATACTTTTTTTCTAATTAACTCTCTTGAAATTAAACATGATTATTCGCTCATCTATGAAATTGGGGGTGGGTCAGGAATAATAACCATTGCTCTGGCGAAACAGAATCCTAAGATTCGGTTTGTAGTTACTGATATCTCATATAAAGCTGCAAAATCGATTGATGTAAATAGAAGACTAAATGGAATCAACAATCAAATTGACATTGTATGTATGGATAAAATTTCTGCATTAAAGAGAAAATCTCCTAATCTAATTATTTGGAATCCTCCATATCTTCCAAAGGATACTGAAAGTGAACTCCTTTCGAACTATGAAAAATTAACTCTTTTTGGTGGAAAAGAGGGATATGAAGAAGTTTATGAGTTAATTGATTATCTTAAAAAAAATAATTTTAAAACTACTTTTCTCACTCTTTTTTCATCATTAGCATGGGATACCACCAAATTCAGTAAAGATATAGAATTTAAGATTTTGAACACAACAAAGTTCTTCTTTGAAAAATTATATGTAGTTGGATTTATTTTTAGTGATAATAATGTCAAATAGTAATAATAAACTAGATTATAGTGTAATATTGGTTGAACCCAAGATTGAAGGTAATATAGGAGCAATAGCTAGATTATGTAACAACTTTGAAGCTAATGAACTAGTTCTAGTTTCTCCTTTAGTCAATCACTTGACTACCGAAACAAGAAATCGTGCAAAACATTCCATTACTTATCTTGAAAAGGCTAAAATTCGCAAATCGATAAATGAAATCCGCGATGATTATTCCATTCTAATTGGTACTTCAGCAAAAGCAGGAAAAACATACAATGTGTTACGACAACCTGTATATCCTTGGAATTTGGAGGAGATAATTGTACCCACTGATTGTAAAATTGGTCTCGTTTTTGGTAGAGAAGATAGAGGTTTATCAAATGATGAGTTAGAGTTATGTGATTTCTTAGTATCAATTCCAACTCCAGGACAACTTAGAGTATTGAATATATCTCATGCTGTAGCGATAATTCTCTATGTATTCTGGAAAAAGAGCACAGATATTGAAATCATAAATCAAGAAGAGATTAGTTCAACATATAAAGAGAGAAAGCTTTTAATCAGTCTATTCAATAAAATCACAGATTCCTTGAGTTATGAAGAATATCGAAAACCTATAGTAAAACATACTTTTCGTACAGTTATTAATCGCAGTTTTCCATCTAAAGAAGAGATTCACTCAATGATTGGTATTTTCAAAACAATGCTTCAACAGAATATTGATTTTAGTAATGGTGACTAGAATGAAACAAAAAGATCTTGAGATATTACTCTCACAACTTTCAAAATTCACTAATCCAAAGATTCATCTTGAACAATATCAAACACCTCCACGTTTAGTTGCAATGATTGCCTGGAGAGCTCTACAATTAGGAGATATTGAAAATAAAGTTGTTGCAGATTTCTGTAGTGGAACCGGGTTATTTGCAATTGCATCTAAAATTTTGGGAGCTAAGAAAGTATATGCTTTTGAATTAGACCCTGAAGCAATGGAAATTGCTAAAAATAATGCTAAAATGGCAGATACTGATATTAAATTTATTTTGAAAGATGTAAGAGACATAGATATGACATTTAACACTGTTCTTATGAATAGTCCTTTTGGGATTAAAGGTTCGGTAAAAGATCAAGAATTCCTACGCCATGCTTTAGTTAAAGCAGATACTAGTTACTCAATTCATTTATTTCAAGAAAAAAACATAACTTTTCTCAAGAAATTTGTTGAAAAACATGAAAAGAAAGTTACAGAAATTATAAAAGCAGAATTTGAAATACCGAAAATATTCCGTTTTCACAAGAAAAAGTTTCACATTATTGAAGTTGCCGTTTTACGGAGCTTATGATGGTTTTCTTCATTTTGTAATTTGCTCTTGTTCTCTTTTAACCAGCTTTCTTCTATAATGCGAATATTTTCTTTCTTTTTCTAACGAAAAACGAGCTGGTTGTGGTGAAAATGCCTTGCTACCACATTTTGGACATTTTTCACTTAACGTATATTCTTTGCATTTTGGACATTTAAAAATAGACTTTGTCATACCTTCTTCACACTATTTAGCTTCTATAATTTTCACTGAAGCATTATGATTTGCTAAAACTTCTTCAACATTCTTAAAAGCTTTAGACATTAACTCTTCTGCAAGTTGATAATCTCTAGCAGTGATATTAAACCGATAAACGGGAGTTCCTCTTACAAAAATGTTCATTTGCAATTCCTCCTCTGCAGCTTCAATATCCTCTCTTGCTTTTAACGCTTCCTTCAAAGCATTTCGAATCAAAAGAACACCATTACTTTCCCAACAAGTTATCTCTATATCACGAGATATTTCTACTTTTGGAATCGTTAGATTCTTTTTTGCTATGCTTGATAATACCTTAGCCCATTCTTCAGAAACACCAGCTTCAGTAAAAGCATCATCTCCCCTGAATAAAGCTTCTTCAAATGCTTGATATAAACTCCCATAGTACTCTGCACTCAAATCTTCTACTTCAGATCTTGCAAGCTCAAAATCGGTTTTTCTTTGTTTAGCTGCCATTTCGAGGAGTGTTATTGCTGTTTTGTAGTGCTTCCATTCTTCTACTTTCGTTCTTTGCAATCCTTCAGAAACTCTTTTGACACTAATATCGATCTGATCCTCTTTAACACGCATTACTCGTCCTACTACTTTTTTCCCCATTCGCATAACGTTTCTTATATTTCTAACCCAAGTAGAACTCACTTCAGAAACATGACAGTATGCTTGAAGATTGTCATATTCATCAAGATCGACATAAACTCCATGATCATAAATACTCTTTACTGTACCAATTACTAAATCACCATACTCTGGTAGATTTCTTCGACTCATATAATTCAATACTGAAGAAACTTTCTTAATTTAAAAACTTACTTTTCAATTCACTAAATATCAGCTATCAAGATAATTAGATTTCCACACTGTTTTCAAGACAATTTACTTATATGCTTGTGTTAACGTTTTTAATGTGAAAAGCAACGTTCGAACAATCGGTATTGATGATGCAGCTTTTCAAAGAGAGAAGTCATCTAAAGCCTTTGTGTTTGGTGTTATTATCAGAGGATACAGTTTAGTAGAAGGCGTTCTAAGAACAGAAGTGGAGGTAGATGGAAAAGATGCTACTGAAAGAATTTGCCAGATGCTAATTCAAAGCAAATTTCACAATCAAGTAAAATCGATTTTTCTTGGAAGCGCAACTATTGCAGCGTTTAATATCATCGATCTTAATTTTCTTTATGAACATACTTCTATACCTGTTGTTACAATACTTTCACAAATTCCTAATGAAGACGAAGTGAAGAATGCGATATCGCACTTAGTAGACTGGAAAAAACGATATGAAATTCTGTCTTCTAACCCTCCGATTCAGCAAATAAACTTTGTAAATCAATTAGGAAGAAAATGTTCTATGTACATACAATATGCAGGATTTGAAAGAATCACTGAAGTACAGAAATTACTTGAGATTGCTTCATATTCTAGTTGTATTCCTGAATGCTTAAGACTAGCGGATTTGATAGGACAAAGCTTCAAATCTTTCATAATATAATGTTTGCAAAATTATTAGTTTAAACTATTCCAATCTCATTGCAAAGAACACTTAACAGATGAGTAAAAGCATCTGAACATATTTCTTGCTCATCACTCAGTAACACCCAATTCTGGATGATAAATCGTTTCAAAATCTCAATCATTTGATTGATTATTGATTTACTTTTCTTAATGTAAAGAAAACCAATAAATGCTTCAACTGCATCACCTAACTCCCCAGCATTTTTTTTACTCCCAACCAGATTTCTTAAAGGAGAAGCTCTACAAGCTTTAGCTAAACTTTTGTCCCAGACTTTTACTCCTTGTAGTTTTTCAGTAGCTTCATAAACAGCAGCATTATAGATATAATTAACTATAGCATCTCCAAATTTAGCAAGATTCTTATCCAGAAGAATTTCCTGTAGTTTAAAATCATTAGTTGAGGAAGCGTCCAAAGGACCACCTTATTCTACTCAATTTTTGCTTTGCATAGTTCGATGAAATTAGTAGTTTCTTTACTTAATCTATCCAAAGCAGAATTAACAGCTTGTATTGGGTCAGCAGTTTTTTTCTTCATTTTCACTTGAAAAATAACAGATTCATAGAAAGATTCATCACGCCAATAACCTGCAAAGCTCACATCCTCATCCTTGAGCAGTTCTTCACGTAAGAGGTTGAAAAGAGTATGAGGATCTGTTTCTTTCACATTAAACTTGATGTATCCCTGATCTTTCTTAAGAATTTTTATGCGCATATTCTTACCTTGTTTTTCCTTTTTAATTATCGAATTTATATACTTTATTAGTTATGTGTTATATTTTCTAGTTATAAAAATGAAAATTCACATTTAGTTTTTGATTTCAAAGAATTCATTTTGTTCTGATTTTGGATTTTCATCTGAAAATTGATTTATCATATTTTCAATTATTGTAATTGGGTCTTGGCTAATTGTAATTGAATTACTTGTTTGTTGGAAATATGACATCTCAAGTCCTTTTTCTATCACAAATTCAGGAGATAAATCTGTGCAATAACTAATTGTCAATATTACTCTTTTCATAATTTGAGTTCTAATGTTTAAAGGCAGTTCTTGAACCAAATCATATAACTGTGCTAGAACAGATTGCACTTCTTCCATATTTGCTTTTGTTATTAACTCTTGATCTCTAACAGAAGAAGGTATTCCAGAGTGACATAAGGCGGAACTCAAACTATCTAATGAAACTATTCGATTCCCAATTTGCTGAATTAGCTTTAAATGATGTGAATAGAAACTTTCAGTATTTGGAGTGACAGATCTTACCAACATCTTACTCAGAGTTTTAACAATGTTAACTGATTGAAATACTGAATCTCTTTCACCAAAGAGCTTAACTTTAACAACATTGTGTTTGTACGAAAGGATAAATTCAACATGTTTTAGGGCACTGGAAAGCACTTCTATGAAGAATTGTAAATACTCCTTCTTAGGAAAATTAACATGAACTTCTTTAATTGCAGTTTTTGCCAAAAAATCCCCTACAGATTCATTAATAATATCAAATTTTAAAGCTTAAATTGCAGATGACTAGTTCCATAATCAATAGTTGTTTTTCTTCTTTCAGTTTGATTACACTGAACACACTTTAATCTATCTCTACCGATTTTGTCTAATTTTCCACCACAAATTGAACATGAAGCTAAAACAACTCCTAGTTGAGATCCAATTAAAGAACCTTGTAATGGTATGGTTTTTGCATCAATAATTTTACCTCGAATAATATCACCGAAGCGGATTCCCTCATCTACTGTTTCCAAATATTCTTTTGAAACTTGAGACACATGAATTACTAAGGTAAAAGTTGGATTTATTTCACTATTATTAATAAAATAAATCGCTACTGTAACCATTTGTCTTGATGCATTCACAACACTTCCAACAAATATATCTCCATTTTTTGGGATTACAGCTGATTTGGGTTTAGGCACGACAGAAATTTCGTGTTTTTCAACATCAATAACAACATTTCCTATAACCGATGCAAAAATGAACCTATCAGTAGAATATGTACCAGAACCTCCCAAGAACTCCTCTGTAACAGCTAACTGTGTCCCAGGAAAAACTAGTTCTTGAGTATCTTTAGTTCTATCGTAGACATCTGTTTTCATTCTCATTCACGATTTCTATTTTTATAATGATTTCACAATTAGATAAAATATCTTTCCATTAATCACAAAGACGATCAAGGTTCAACTACATAGCAGAAGATAAAGTCGCTACAAATCAAAAAAAATGTAATCTAACTCTCTTTCACTTCGTTGATGGCAACTCCTGAGTTCGGTACAATAAGTGCAACAAGAATGGAACTTCTTAATACTAGAGCTCGAATTAGATTAGCTCAAAAAGGTCATGATTTACTTAAGGAGAAAATGGATGCTTTAGTTATAGAACTATATGCAATTAAAGATGAAGTTCACCAAGCCAGAAAACAAGTTGAAGAGGAATTACTTGTTGCTTATCAATCTTTAACAAAAGCCGAGATGATTCTTGGTCCAGATAAAATTAGAGATTTAGCACAATATGCACCTTCAGTTTTAGCAATTAAAACTCAAACAGTAAGTATTATGGGAGTAAAATCTCCACGTTTCATTGTAGACGAAATTCAGAAAGAAGAAGAAGATATTTACTATGGATTGACAAGCTCAAGTGCTCAGCTAGATCGAGCAATTGTGTATTTTCGCAAATCTCTCAAAACATTAATGATAATTGCTGAAAAAATGACTCTTCTAGAGAAACTAGCTACAGAGATTAACAAAACAAAAAGGAGAGTTAATGCTTTGAGTTACATATTAATACCAAAACTAAGAGCAACTGCAATTTTCATATCAAGTACCCTTGAGGAACAGGAAAGAGAAACATTCTCAAGATTAAAGAGGGTCAAAACGATATTAGAAACTAAGAAGAAATAAAATAGCAGATAATCTTATCTTTCACGTTAGAGGCACTCTAAATCTATAAATAACTGACAAAAAACTTATCACTTACAATGTTTTCAAGCAAATTTCATACTTTCTCAATTGTCCTCTGTAATAGGATTTATTAAGTATTAATTAACTAATTAATAAACAGAGAAAGAAGTTAAAGTATCAAAGATACAAAAAATTTCAGAGGCAAGTTTATGTCGATTATAGAATGGTTTGAGAATTTACCTCCAGCGAGTCTAACAGATCCTGGGCTTAAAATGCTTATGTATCTTCTAATTATTTTCTTAGTCATAAGTGCCTTAGTGGTGTTTTTCACAACTAAGGTTTACAAGGATAAAAGAGGTCCTTCTTTACTAGATTTGGATCTTGGCACAGACATTCCAGCGCCGACAGACATACCACCTGCTGAAAGAATTGCAATTCTAAAAATAGAAAAAGCAAAATTTGTCGCAGGACAACAAGCTTTGTCTGCAACCCAAAAGAAGAAAGAAATTAGTGAAACAATATTTGGGAGATTATCCGTAAGGTATGCAGCTGATGTCAAAAAAATAGAAGATGAAATTGAAAAAACTACTAGAGAAGCAGAAGTATCCCAACTAGAAGAAGAATTGAAGAAAATGCAAGGAGATTATCTTAGCAAAATTAAAGGTGATGAGAAAATAGATGCACCCACTCCAACTCCAAGCACTGCTCCACCTGCACCACCAACTCCATCAAAAGCAACACCAGTTGCACCACCAACTCCATCAAAAACTACTCCACCTCCACCCCCTTCAGTAGGGAAAACACCACCACCACAAACAATTCCAACACCACCAATGCCTACAGCACCTCCAAAAGCAACATCGACTTCATCAACACCAGCAATTCCAGCACCAACAGTACCAACCCCTAAACCCCCATCAGCTACAGGTGCACCAGAAGGAGAAGGGGATTTGTTTGCTAAAAGTACATCAATTGCAGCTCTTCGTAAAGAGATGCTTAAAGAACTGGATAGACTCAAGAAATTCATGAGTGATCAGCAATAAATAAATTACAATTATAACACTCTTGAGCAGAAGAATAGTGGTTACTGTTATCTTTCTTTCCTTTTTATTTTATATTTGCATGAAGGTCTAGCCATTTTATGAAGCTAAGTCTTTTTAATTCTTTAAGCAATAATAATCAAGAGAGATATTATGTCAGAAAAATTGAGTGAATTGTCTCAAACTGATAAATGTAAAATTCAAGCTGCTCAAAAGGCAGCGAAGGAAAACATTTTTGATGGATTCATTGTTGGTGTGGGCACAGGAAGTACAATAAAATTCTTCATTAAAGCTTTATCTGAACTTGTTACTGAGGAAGAGTTAGACATTGTAGTTGTTCCTTCTTCAATTGAAACTCATCTTGAATTGGTAAGATCTGGTTTATCAGTAAATACCTTAATTGAATATCCAGAACTTGATGTTTATGTTGATTCTGCTGATATTATTACAAATGATTATACTCTGATAAAAGGAGGAGGAGGAGCTCT
Source organism: Candidatus Heimdallarchaeota archaeon (assembly GCA_023136245.1). GTDB lineage: Archaea > Asgardarchaeota > Heimdallarchaeia > Heimdallarchaeales > Heimdallarchaeaceae > UBA460. Next base: position 1,263 of record JAGLRO010000010.1, on the reverse strand, counting down.
AACCATGGAAAAAATCATGAGTAAAGCTGCTCAAGAATTTATGGTTATTGCTGATGATTCTAAGTATCCAAGGAAAATAACAGATTTTCCAGTACCTATCGAATTGATTCCACTTGCCATTAACACAATTGTTCAACCCATCTTTAATCTTGGTGGAGAATTTTACCTCCGATACAGTAAAGGTAAGGAAGGTCCGCTAATTTCAGATAATGGGAATGTTATTGGTGATATCAATTTCAAAGAATCATATAATTCAATAATAATGGAAAAGGAACTTAATAGCATACCAGGGATTATAGAAAACGGTATTTTTTCTTCTGGTACTCACAAAATCATTATTGGTCATCATGATTCAGCAGAGATAGTCTTCACACAAAATTCCGATTCTAAAAAATTGCTGAAATGAAAGCTCCCCTGTTATAAGCATCTAAGAGAAGCTTTCCTGCTTCAATATTTTTTGCAATACTTATTTCACCTGATTTTCCAACAGTCAATTGAGTAACACTTTCTCCATTTATCGAAATTGTTACATCCTTTCCTATACAAATCTCAGGAAAAACCAGATTTACATTATTTTTACTAGGATAAACATCAATCATGAATTCAGCTTCTTCTTTTTCATCGAAAGTTCTTACATCAATAGATAAACCTAGTTTTCGTTCGATTTCTTCTATTCTTTTTCCTTCTCTCCCAATTATTCGGGGTTTATCTTTTTTTGCAACGAAAAGAGTCAAAGTATTTGGAGCTTCAAAAGAATAGTCAAAATCATAAATAGAGTATTTTTTCAAAGTTTTCTGAATCTGTGAAGGAGTTACATTAATACTCTGACGTCCTTTAGTCTTCCTTTTGTCTGATTTTAAAACAGGGAGGACAACAATTTGCTCACCAAATGTATATATTTCATATTCCAGCTTACTTGTATGGAAATCTTTTACTTCAATCAAAGGACGGCTCAAATCTCTTTCAGTCATACCTGTAGGAAGTTTAACTTTTATTTCCAGTGTATAAACTTTTGAGATATTTCCATAAGCGATAAAGATGATTGTATCTACAATTGAAGGAATTACACCTAAGTCTACTCTTTTGATGAATCTTTGAATACCATCAATTGCTTGTGTAGCATGTACAACTCCAATTAAACCAATTCCAGCTAACCTCAAATCAGAATAGGTTTCAAAATCTCTTGTCTTCCTCAATTCATCATAAATAACATAATCGGGTCTCATTAAAAGAACCAAATCAGCAGAAGCTGAAATATCTCCT
>JAGLRO010000001.1 GCA_023136245.1 Candidatus Heimdallarchaeota archaeon | reverse complement strand
TGGCTCCATATGATTGGACAAGATAGGATAGTGAAAAATATGAGTCAAAAGCAAAAAAAATCCCATTTGATGGCTGTTATCAGATTAAAAGGGACAATTAATGTATTTTATAAGATAAGTGAAACATTGGATATGTTAAATGTAAGAAAGACCAACTATATGACTCTCATTCCTAGTACATCTTCTTATTTAGGAATGCTAAAAAAATCTAAGGATTTCGTCACTTGGGGAGAAATCAATCAAAAAGCACTAGAGCATGTAATCAGGAAAAGAGGAGAACTTGTTGGAAGAAAAAGAATTAATGACAAATACATTAAGGAAAATACACAATATCCAAGTATCACCGCACTTGCAAAAGCATTGCTTAGTGGTGAAATTACATTAAGAGATGTTCCTGACATGAAAAGATTTTTCCGCCTTCATCCCGCTAGAAAAGGATACAAAGCAATAAAGAAAGGATTTGCTGACGGTGGCGATTTAGGGTATAGAGGAGAAGCAATTAACGAATTGATTGTAAGAATGGTGTGATAAAAATGACAGTACGAACAAGAAAGAAATCAAGAAAATATCGCGGAACAAGAACTCATGGCTGGGGAATTGTCAGAACTCATAGGAAAAGCGGTATGAGAGGTGGTGTAGGTATGGCTGGAGCAAAATCCCACCATTGGATCCAAGTAGTAAAAGGATTGAGACCTCCTCTAGGTAAAAGAGGTTTTACTGTTCCTCCCTCTGTTGCCAAGCAAGCTAAAACAATCAATGTTTCACATTTAGAAGCAATGTTAGCTGCTTTAGTTAAGAATGGTGATACATCAAAGAAAGGAAATGCTTACGAAATTAACCTTACTGAGCTTGGTTATGATAAATTATTAGCTCAAGGTGCAGTAACTGTTCCAATGAATATCACTGTAGAAGAAGCTAGTGAAAGAGCAGTTGATAAGATTAAATCAGCTGGTGGAAAAGTAAAAACTGCTAAATAATCCATTTTTATTATCCTCTTTTTATACGGCAATTCAGAAACTTTGAATAGAGCAGCGTGAGTTTCTTAAAATATATATTAATCCGAAAGACTTTTGTTCTGGCTGAAAAATCAGAGTTGGAAATTATGAAAGTATTTACTCTTGTGGGATTACAGCTAAGTGGTAAATCATCGCATGGTCATAGATTAAGGGAAGAAAAAGGATTTCCGATGGTTGAAACAGGTCATGCAGTATATCATGAACTGAAAAGACAAAATCTCGAGGTTAATCATATAAATACTACAAAAGTAATAAAAGAATTACTTACACAAGATCCAACTGCTTTTACCCGAGTTATACTAGAATATGAAAAGGAAAAATACCATGATTCACAGGTTCTTCTTCTAAATGGAGTTAAATCACCTGAAGAGATTGAATACGCAAGAAAATATTTTGGAAAAAAGAATGTATTTGTTTTAGGATTTCATGCATGCCAAGAAACTCGTTTTAATAGGGTAACAAATCCCGATCGTTTTTTGGTTTCTGGAAAGTATCATGAAAAAACAAAAGAAGATAGCGATTTAGCGAAGTGGGACAATTTTGTGAGTAGAGATGTTCGTGAAATATGGCTTGGAATAGGAAATGCTTTCGCTACAGCTAATGAGATAATTGTCACCGAAAACAGAATTTGGCCCTTTTGTTCTTTTGATCAATCTTATCAAAATTTCAAAAAATATATTCTCTTCAAACTTGAAAATTAAAATATAGCTAGATATTATTCCTCCTTTCTTTTGCTAGGATAAGTGCTCCTAGGCATCAAAACTCGTTTTACATTAGCAACTAAACCTTGTTCTTGCTTTTCAAAGTCGTTACAAGAAATTTGTGCTTCACCTAATGCAACTAGTTCTTGTTTTAGAGTGTGAATTGCAACTTGTTCACCTTTATTGAAGTTTTCAGTGTATTTGGAAACTCCAGGTAGTGCGAGAGGAGCACCGTGACAAAGTGGATCTACTGCACTATCTTTAACGTAAATTTTTGGTAGATGCCTAACTCCGTATTCCATAGGAAGAATAACATTTCTCAGAGGATTTTCTTCTCCTTCTTCAAGGTACCACATATACGAATCATATAGATTTTGGAGAGTAGACAGAAAATCATTTTCTGTAAAGGGTCCAGAACGGGTTCTTCGTAATTCTTTCATATGAGCACCACAAGATAGGCTTTGTCCAATATCATGAACATACTTTCTGATGTAAGTTCCTGCTTGACAATATATTCTAAATAAAACTTCTCTCTCTTTGATTTCTATAATCTCTACACTGTAAATTCTTCGAATTCGTAAAACTCTTTTCACACTGGATCTCATTGGAGGTCTCTGGTATATGTCACCTGTGTATTCGTTGATTATTTCATGAATTCTTTCATCATCTACATCTGCATGTAATCTCATGTTACAAACATATTCTTTACCTGCTAGAAGCAGAGTATCCAATATCCTTGTAGCTCTAGAAAGAGCTGTTGGTAGGACTCCAGTAACTTGAGGATCTAACGTTCCTGAGTGTCCAGCTTTTGAAATATTAAGAATCCGTTTTACATAACTTACTACTTCATGACTAGTTGGCTTAGGAGGTTTGTCTAAATTTATTATTCCATATTGCAATAATTCTTCTATAGATCGATTAGAAGGTATTTTTCCCCACTTATAATCCGTTGAATCACTAGAAATTGTTTTCACTGGTATATCCTTTTCATCTAAAATAATGTTTGGAGGAGAAAATGTGATAGTCATTCTATCATCAACTATGAAAAAATGAGGATAAAAGGTTTAAGGAAAAATCAAACTTTTGGAACAATTGCTTCTTCCATATATTCTTTCATTTTGTCTTTTTCTATTGCAGCTATCACTTCTTCATCACTAGCATCTCGTTTGATAGAGATAACTTTGTCAGTAGGTTCAATGTGACCAATGTTACATCTACGACGACGAACAGAAGTGATTGTTTTGGGTCCGGTAACAAGTACATAATTTGGATTTATTAAATCCACAATTACAGCCTTTTTTCCTGCCTCTCTTCCATTTGTTTTAACTACTATTCTTCCAACTTGTATTGTTGTCATTCTTTAATCACCTTTTGATATTTTTTCAAATGCAGTTTTTATTATCCGAACGCAATCTGATGCATCGAATTTTTGGGAGTTTATTATTATATCATAGATAGATAAATCTGTAATATCTATATTATACAGTTTTTGATAGCGTTGTTTTTCAGAATTTTCTCTCGCTAATGTTTCTTTTCGAATAAATCCTATATCTTTATTTTCTCTTTCTGCTATGCGTTTGATTCTTAAATCTAGTGGAGCAGTTACATAAACTATTAAATCAGCAATATCATACAATACCCAACCACCTAGTTGAGCATCAATGACTAGATTTCCCCCCTTTTTAGCGATCTCTAGAGTATATTCATCTATTTGTCTATCAATTTTTTCATTCAATTCTGCTGCTTTACTAAAATCCTCAAGGTTTAGACCTTCCTTTTGAGCAAGATTCCTAAATCTCTCTCCTGCTGATATGTATTTATAACCAAGAAAGTCTGCAATTTCACGAGCAGCAGTGGTTTTTCCTGAGCCATGGGGACCTGAAACAGCAATAATAGGCAGTTCTGCCACATCCTTATTTTATTTTTAGCTTCTTATTTCAGCTTTTATTGCACTCTTTAAGCAGCGTGAACATAAGTACCCAGCATGTAATCTCGTAGGTAAATGTTCTGAACGAGACATTTTTCTTACTTTGTCACGATTACCAAATGCTACTCCATGAAGAATACTTCCACATTGTGAACAGTGAGGTTTTTTTGTTCTTTTATCAATTTTCTTTAAACGTGTCCTAGAAGGTGTTCTAATTAGTCTAGTCTTTGCGAAGCGTAATGATGGTCTTACCATTTTAATCATCTCTTTATTTATTTCCTTTTTTTGCTGAATACTTTGTTCTAGCTAGTTGCTCCTTTGCTGAAGATTTTGTTACTATTACTTTTTCTTCTTGTGGTTTAGTTCTTTTCTGTTGAGATCGAGCTGCACCAGAAGGTGTAACTCCGAACAGTCTAGTAATTATAGAACCAAAAGCAAAAGATACTGTGAAGTACCAAAAAGTAAAGGGTACTTTTGAATAAAAATGCCCATCGTATTCAAAAGGTGCTGTCCAAGCATTTCCTAGCCACGGAAAACCTCCAATATTAAATGGAAGCCAAGAATAATAGTGGCCAAACTCTCCACTTGGGTAAGCAGCTCTTAGGATAGCGAAAATTACCATGAAAGGAACAATTGTAAATAGCATTGGCTTCATTCTCTTAAACATCATCGAGGATTGCATTTTCTTAACACGTTCCTCATCTCGTTTTACACTTAACCATAATTTCTTATCGGCTGTTTGCATAGCTCTTTTTCTTTTCTGGTTCCATTCATTAACTTTTTGCATACTTTCTTTTAATGCATCAACATCTGTAAGTAATCTTGTTGCTAAAGTTGAAATTATTGCAATTAACACCGAAACGAGAGCAATAACCAATGCTGATGTGGGGAGATCATTCCATCCATTCCTTGCAATCCATTCCGCAATTCCTTGAAACCAATTATCCCAGAATGCCATATTTAAAACCACATTCTATGCTTACTAACCCAAGAATGTAGTTTATTTTAAAAGCTTTTGTAACTGGAGTTTATCGAGCCCTATTTACTTCTTGGATTTTTTAAGAAGTACAAAAAAATTGTCCTTCTGATTAGGTCCTCCTAAACATGAAAAATTGAGAACAATCAGATCAGATTTCATTAGAATCTTTTTTAATTCTCGTTTAGTGAATAAGTGATAGTATCTTCTCGCTATTACTTCTTGTTTTTCATTATACCATGGTAGGAGGATATCCCCGTGTTTCCATTTAATATCGATTAACTTCCTTATTGAAAACATCAGTAAATCTCTAATCATCTTTTTCCTTGTATCTTTCTTCCATCTTCTCCAGCAGGATAAAATTAGATATCCATCGTTTTTCAGAATCAGCGAAACATCATTTAACACTTTTATCATATCTTCTTTTTTTCGTAAATGATGAATTGCAGCAATCAAGAGAATCAGATCTGATGAACCTTGTTTTAATGGAAGAAACCTCATATCGTTATTAATAGTGTGTACTTTTTGAGACGGGAGTGGAACTAAAGCATTTAGTAGAGGGAAAGAGAGGTCAGAAGCTATCATATGCAAAGGTTTGTCCTTGAAAAGAATTAAATTTCGTCCATTTCCTGAACCCAGGTCTAACAGTATTCCTGATGATGGAATAGGAAATCTACTCTCAAGAAAAGACAAATATGATTGAAAATCCTTCCAAGGTTTTGTTTTTAACTTGGTATACTTTGAGGAGATTTTTTTGTAAGCTTCCATAAGTTTTTTTTCTTCTGACTTCACACGATACACTGTACTAGAAACTTTCTCTAGAGTATTTCAATTTTTTTTAATGCATCATTTGCATCATAAGATAAGTTTTAAATATTTACTTTTGTTTACTCAAAATGAGTGAATAATTATCTAGGTGTGAAAAATGGAAACTTTAAACATAGCTGTAGTTGGTGTTGGAAGCTGGGGTAAGAATCATGCTAGGGTATTCAAGGAACTAGAATTAACAAATTTAGTAGGATTATATGATGTTGATTCGAAAAGAGCTAATGAAATAGCTAAACAACATAATACAGAATCATTTGTTAATCTTGAAGACATGATAAAATCAGAAAATGTTGATGCTATTAGCATTGCATCGCCAACTTCAACACATTCAGAAATTGCAATGATGGCAATTGAAAATGGTAAACATGTGCTCATAGAAAAACCAATGACTAGTACAGTGGAAGAAGCTGAAAGAATGATTGATGCTGAAAAATCCTCCAATGTAACAGTTTCCGTTGGCTTTATTGAACGGTTTAATCCTATTGTTGGTAGATCCAAACTGTTGATTGAAGAGGAAGAACTCGGGGAGCTTGTTCTAATCAGTGCCAGACGATTGGGCCCATATTGGCCTGATAGATTAAAAGATGTAGATGTAATAAGAGATGTTAGTATACATGATATAGATATTTTCCGATATTTAATTGGGAAAGACCCAATATCAGTTTATGCAAGAGGAGGTAAACTTCGTCATGCATACTTTGATTATGCAGAAATCCTATTAGACTTTAGTAAAGGAGTTACAGGTTTCATAGAATCCAACTATCTTACTCCTCACAAATTACGAAAGTTAATGTTAACTTGTGAAAAAGGTGTTGTTGAAGCTGACTATATTTCACAAGAATATTTGATAGAAGATGAAGAATGGGTAAGGAACAAAAAGATGCAGTGGAAAGAGCCATTAAAAGCTGAACTCTTAAGATTTGCTCGTGCATGTTTAGGTGAAACACAACCTTTAGTATCATCAACAGATGGATTGAAAGCGTTAAAAATAGCTGTAGCATCTATTGAAAGTATAAAATCAAATAAAATTATTGAATTACATCTTTAAACTGGATAAAAAACCAAAAGAGGAAAAGGAAGGGAGTTATTTAATCCCTAGTAATCCAGCTAGAGCTGGTACTGTTTCACTTATCTGCTCACTTGCAAAGATCTCGTAATACTGTCTAAGTATTCCTGTTGTCAACAAGATTCCCGTACCCGTTCCGAGCGCTCCAAGAAAATCTGCTAAGGCAGCAAGCACTCCTATAAAGAACCCTCCTACCCAAGCAGCTGTAGGAATATACCTTTCTAGATACTTTTCTACAATCCGCGGATTCCGCCTAAAACCAGGAATTTGCATATTTGCATCCAGCAGTTGTTTTGCTACGTTTTTTGAACTCATTCCAGCCGTATCAATCCAAATACGCGAGAATACTCCGCAGAGTAAAACCATTATAAATAAGTAAGCTATCGCATTTCCTGGATAAGCTCCGACTTGTTCAGGTCCATACGGGGCCGTAGTAAGAGCTGCTAATCCCGAAACTGGGGCAAGCTGATCCGTTCCTTCTATATTTTCCCATTTACCAAAGAAGGAAACCATAAATCCTCTGAAACCCGTAGTCGTATTACCCCATTTATTGTGCATTAAGTTGGAAATAAAGTAGATATTTGCAAATAGAGCACTTACAAGAATGACTGGTATGTTTGATGTATATAGGAATTTTATAGGATAACGGGCTGGCATTTTGTACTGACTGTGTTGAACAGGTATCTCGATTTTTATTGAATCTACATAAATAACCAAAGCAAATACAACAATAGTCGCTATTAGTCCTACCATGTCAGGAGTTCTTCCTAATCTACTAAAAGGAGTAAGAACATCTCCTCTTCTAATACCCTGGAAGAATGCTAATACTGCACCTCTGTACCATTGGAATCCTCCACCTGTTATGTCTTGAGTAAGATTGAACATACCATCGAAGATATTGAAAGAAACACTAGCTGCTATGAATAGACTAATACCACTCCCCAGTCCATATCCTTTCTGGATTACTTCATCCATGAGAAGTATTATTAAACCTGCTACAACCAATTGAAGCAAAATGATAATCTGAGCACTGAAATCTAAATCACCATATGCTCCACCAAGGATGTAAGCAATAGCTTCAACTAATGTCATCAATACTGCCAATATCTTTTGAGTACCGGTATACAAAGCTCGCTCTTCAGAGCTAGAGAAATCAACTTTAATAATCTGTGATCCTACTAAAAGTTGCATAATCAAACCAGCTGTAACAATAGGTCCAATACCTAGTTCAGCTAAGCTTCCTCTTTGTGAAGCTAATATCGCCCTCATTGCAAAGAAAGGATCTGTTCCTCCTTCTTTAGGAACACCAACGATGGGTATGTTAAGCATTGCTAAATAGAGGGCAAGTATTCCAAAGGTCCATGCAAGCTTTCTTTTAAAAGAAGGTTTCCTTGCAGGCTTTTTTACCTCAAAGGTAAAACGTTGAAATGGTTTGAATAGCATCAAGAACTTCGAAGTCATTGAATTCACCGATTGGTTTAACCCCATAGATGTTATTCTATTTATAAGCATTTTTAAGGTTAAGAATTTCTCTGACAACTAAACAAAAGATATATGTAGATTAGATGAACAATAAATGTACAAAAATATTCGGTTATTCTCTTGAATATTCAGGAAAAGATTTCAACATCTCCTTCTTCTTATCCAAGTGAGAGAATTGTAACATTAGATTTTCTTAGGGGAGTAGCAATTTTCGGCATGACTTTATTTCATATTCTTTTCAAAGTCTATGATGTAAATAGTTTCTTTACCAATGTCGAAGAAATTTTGAATTTTCCAATTATAGTACTGATCATCATGGGATTGTTTGGTTATTTAGGGTCTTGGTATGGATTCTTCCTTTTCATCTCTTCAATTGTAACTTCGTTAGTCTATACAAAGAAAGTTCGAAATAATATCGATGCGAAGCAACTACTCAAAAAAAGCATTGTTTCAGGAGTTATTTTGATTATTATAGGTTATCTTGTAGAAGGATTTGGATATTACGGAGATTTCGGTTATTCTATCAGGCTAGGAACTTGGACAAAGTTCCAATATTTTATGGTTGAATTATTATGGATACAAACTTTGCAAATCATCGGTTTTTGTTTGATTCTAAATGGGTTAATTCTATTCTTGATGATGAGAAAAGAAGGTTATATGAAAGAAATAAGAAATATTACCTTTTATATATGCTTAATTCTTTTTGTTTTCGTATTAACTCCATTCGCTTCGAATTGGATTGCAAACACAAATTGGCAATTCCCTGCAGAAGTAGGGTGGCCAGATATTCCTTTTGTTTTCAATAATCGTTCAGCAAAAACTTGGATTTTTTCAATAATCGCAGGTCCGAAACAACCTCTTTTACCCTATTTAGCAACATCTTTTGTTGGGTCACTCATTGGATTATTTCTAGCAAAACCTAAACCTTCCAAAAGAATCCTTGCATGGTTTAGTTCTGCAGGTATTGTTTTGATCGCAATAGGTGTAATATTAATAGTCAGAGGTTTTCCATTTACTTTTCTTGAACAACCCCCGGCAATTAGTACTTTTTTAGTAAGATTAGGCGGTCAAATATGTCTTTTAATGCTGTTACTCGCACTGGTTGAATTCAGAGGGAAAGGAGCTAAATATTCTCGTAATTTCATAGTGAAATTCTTTAGAAGATGGTCAGTTCTTTCCCTGACAATCTATGCTCTTCACATTCTAGAATTATTACCAAGATGGATACTTACATTGATATTACAAAAGCAAACGGGCTTAAATTTCATGCAAGAAAATATCTTGAAACGCGGACAAGAAATATGGATGTTTCTAGTGATCGTATATATTTTACTATATTACAACCTAGTAGTGAGATTATTGTTACACTTCAAGATGAAAGGATCTTTGGAGTGGATGTTTGTAAAGGCACAGGATGTTTTTTCTGGAGTTAAATCATCAAAGTTAGCTAGTGCTCTTAAAGATGATAAAATAATCTGGAGTGACTATAAAACTTCTAAAGAAACACCTTAATGTTTTACATTTTTAGAACATCATGGCAATATTTTTAATGAGATTAACTCAACAAATTTAATAGTTATAGACAAATCCTGCCAGGGTATCCAAGCGGTACGGAGATGCACTGGAAATGCATCTTATACTGGAAATGCATTGTCTTTATGACGCCGGGGTTCGAATCCCCGTCCTGGCTCCATGAAAATCTGTACATTCTTTATGTTTTTGTCTTTGAAGCAAATCTTTAAAAAAATTAGATGTGCTCTTACATTGAAGTCAATAGTGCTAGTTATGAAAAACAGCACTTGGCGAAGCTCGAAGGAGACAAATCTCCCGCTTCTAAATATCTTTAGAATTGAGAGCACTGTAATTTCGGGTTACAGAATTAAAATATAACAAAGTGATAATATGTCGTTTCGCCATTTAGTTAGAATTAAGTCCACAGATCTTGAGGGTCATTTACCCGTTTCATTGGGACTTTCAAGGATCTCTGGTGTGAATAGAAGATTAGCTCAAACAATTGTTAAGACACTCAACATTCCTTTTTCAGAACGTATTGGTTCACTTACCGATGCAATAATTAAGGAGATTGAGGGTATTATTTCCGACCCAACTGCTGCAGGAATTCCTGTATGGTTGGTCAACCGTCGGAAGGATCGTCAAACTGGAGAAAATTTACACATCACTGAAGCTCAACTTATTCTCCAAAATAAACAAGATGTTGAAAGATACATACGAATCCGTAGTAGGAGAGGAATTAGGCACCAATTTAAGCTGAAAGTAAGAGGGCAAAGAACCCGAACTCATGGTAAAAGAGGTACAACTGTGGGTGTTTCAAAAAGGAAAAGATAAGGTGTGAAAAATGGGTGGAATTAGAAGACATAGAAAAAAGATAGAAACTCCAGGTCATCCTTATGATAAAGTTCGTCTTGAAAGAGAACTCCCTCTTGTTGGAGAATATGGATTAAGAAATAAAAGAGAACTTTGGAAAGCTCGTACCATTCTTTCGACTGCAAGAAAACAAGCTCGATCTCTTCTAGCACTAGAACCAGATGTTAGAAGTCAACGTGAAGGAGAATTACTCTCAAGATTATCTCGTTTTGGAATACTTCACATGGGTAGTGATTTAGATTCTGTTCTAGCTCTTGATGTTCGTACAGTATTAGACCGTCGTCTTCAAACAATAGTTCATAAGAAGGGATTAGCATCTACTCCATATCAAGCAAGGCAATTTATCACACATAGGCATATTGCAATCGGAGATGGGATTGTAACTACTCCAAGTAGGTTAATAACGATTAATGAAGAGGATCAAATTGTATACGCTCCAAGGTCTCCTTTGAATGAAGTAAAGCATCCAGCTAGACCTCAAGCACCACCAGTTGTTGAAGAAATAGAGAAGAAACCAGAAGAAAAGGTTGAGCGCAAGGAGGAGAAACCCAAACCTGCTGCTAAGCCTA